>JAKBAL010000005.1:0-13937 GCA_021809225.1 Pseudomonadota bacterium
ATAGAAAGTAAAATTCATTTTCAATTTTATAAAAGAGTTTAAAAGATAAACTGTGCTCCTGAAAGGAGCACTTTTTATAACTCACTCACCCAAATTCTTATTAGCGAAATCCCAATTGACGAGATGATCCAGGAAAACCTCAACATAATTTTTTCGAAGGTTCTGGTAATCAAGATAGTAAGCATGTTCCCAAACGTCACAGGTCAGAAGAGCTTTTTGATCATGAATCATGGGCAAATCTGCATCTTTCAGGGGGATAATTTTTAACGTGTTATCTTTATCCATAACCAGCCAAACCCATCCACTTCCAAAAAGTTTTGTTCCCGTCTCGATAAATTGTTTTTTAAAATCTTCATAACTCCCAAATGTTTTTATAATTAAGTCAAGAATAGGGCCTGTGGGTTTCCCCCCTCCCTTAGGCATCATGGATGACCAATAGAAAGTATGATTCCAGTTTTGGGCCGCATTATTGAAAACTGTTTTTAATTCTGGATCCACAGAGCTCGTTTTGATGATTTCTTCGAGAGAAGTTGCTTTGAGTCCTTTTTCTTCCACCAGTTTATTCAAAGTATCAACATACCCTTGATGATGCTTCCCGTAGTGGTAGTAAAGGGTCCGCTTAGAGATATAAGGTGCGAGTGCATCCTCCGAATAAGGAAGAGGAGGAAGAGTAAAGGGGGCGGCTACTGAAAAATGGGGGCTAAGGAATATGGAGAAAAGGAACAGTAGGCGGATTATTATTCTTTTCATTGGGACCTCTCTTAATATCCTGATTATTTATTTAAAGCATATAGGGAAAGTAGAAAAGCCCCTAAATCCATTCTTCCTGGGAAACGGTTCTTTCTCCGCCCTGGTCAACCCGTGTTGAAGGTCATGTTCTACACCTTTAAGAACGACGGCGTACGTCTCTAACAAACTTGCAGACAAATACGTCCAGTATTGATCAAATTTGTTGCGAATTTCGAAAACACTAACTATATTAATGCTGTTATTGTTTTACAAGTACTTATGGTGGTTATTAAATGAAAATACTTTGCAACTCAAATAGAGTAAAATATTCGTTCTTTCTTGCTTTACGCTTAACGACGGCCATGGTGAGCATATTTACTGCCTCACAGGGGTGGGCGATGGAGGAAGAAAGACGGTTAGAGGGCAGCCCTCCGTTCGGTAGGAAAAGGTCAACATTCAACTCAAATACAGCTGAAAATACCCCTGCCTATGAACAACTATTGGCCCTCATTTCAAAAAACAAGCAAGAAGATTTAACAGACGTGGCTATTCGCTTAGCAAAAGAGCTTCTTCCTAAAAATACTTCAATTGCTAAACTCAGTGAACATATGAATAAATTAGGGGAAGATAGTCGTAAAGAAAATTTTTTGATTATTGGATTACCCCTATTGGGGGTTGCTACCCCAACTTTTCCATTTGTTAAATATGAACAAACAATTAGAGCAATACCGAAATCCCAGAAGCCTGAATTTCTGAATAATATAGTGCGTGTCATGAGAGGAATTAAGAGTGACGCGCAGCGCATGACACTCCTTGGGGATATTAACGACATTAGTCGCTCTAAAAGAACAGAGTTACTTAAAATTGTGGCACCCTTGCTAACAGAGCTTCCCTTTGATGAAGCCCTTACAATCTTTTGGCAACTGCAACGTCTTCCGGCAAATGAACGATTAGACTATAGGGATAGAATAGTACCAGCGATGAGAAGACTACCTGGCTTTGACACTTCTAAAGTATTCTCTGTAATTAAAAAGCTACCGCTAGGCGAGAGAGTCGAGTTTTTGACACTTTTAGAACCTTTGGTTGGAAGATTTTCTGATAGTGAAATTACGATGATCCTTAGAGAACTTACATCTATTTCAGCAAACAATCGATTGGAATATATAGAAAAAATAATGCCACAGGTGAGAGAAGTATCAAGCTTTAAAAATACTTCCATTGAACACGCTCTTGTTTTCAGTGAGATTGAGTCCTTGCCAGAAAATGAGAGACTAGATGTCCTCAAAAAAGTCTTGCTTCTCAGAGAAGATGTTAGGATATGTCCTAAACTTATTTGCCTCTTACATATGATTTCGTCCGATTTTCGAATTCAGATGGTAGATTTGATTAAGACCGCTAGCAAAGAAGATCCAGAAACTTTTAACGCAGCACTTGAGGCGCTTCCGCAAAACGAAGTTCCAATTCTTAGTTTTGTATTCGCCAATAGTCCTACTCTTAAAGAGGCTACGATTAAAGAATGGAGTTCCGTCCTTTCATCTCCTGATGAAGACAAAGCGGAGCGTTTATCAGATTTTATTATTGAAAATTTTATAAACTTTGGATTTTCCGACATCGATGAAATATATCAAGAAGCTCTTCGCGTCAGGATTCTCTTAGAATCGAGCACAGATCCTAAAAATCCTTATAATCTTCATAAGCGAGTATTGGAGAAACGCCAAGAACACGTGGATCTAGGCTCTCTCCATATGGTCAGGGAAATTATTGAGGGACAAGATTTAAGCCTCAATCCTTTCTATTTTAAGTCTCTTAGTCAAAAGACGCTCCGTGAAATTCCCATTGAGACATTACCAGACCTTACTCACACTTTTCTTGAGGATATGGTTGCTCATTTTGAGAAGCGTTTAACAGGTAACACCGCACTCCCTGATGAAATTATAAGCCGATTTGGCATACCTTTTAGTTCTCTTATGGCAGGTTCTTTGGGAAGTCAGTACTTAAAGAATTATCTTAATCTAGAAGGCTTAAAAAGTGTTTCTTTAAAAGCTGCAAAGTTCATTGCCATTTTGGCATATGTTGAATCTTTGGATGAAAAGAAAGAAGGAGGGAAAGGAAAGGAAAAAGAGAAAGAAGAAACCGTTTCTCAAGGATCCGAACTCTCTGCCACTGAGGATGCATTTTTGCGGATGCTCTCTAATATTGCAGAGTGCACGACCGGTAAAGATGAAGGGATTCACTTTTCCTATTCTTATCTTGAAGATAAACATAAGTTAAAAGCGGTTACGATTGAACAAGATCCTCTCCAAAATTTTATCGATAGGATACTAACTACATCCGTCGAAGGCATGCTTTCAGGAACCAACAACCTGATGAAAGAATTGATTGGAATGAAGCCAACGGAAGAAGTTCAGCGAGTGGTCGAAAATGAGGTTATCCAAGCTGTTCATCAAACGCGTTTTCTTAAGAATACCATCGGTCAAGAGATAGGGCTTGGCGATACGGTTGAGTTTGATAATTACAGCCAATTGCTATATCAAGACTTAATAGATCGTTCGAAATATGAGATGATGCAATCGTTTTATAGACATTTTCGCCCCCTGATGGTTATCGATGCGCTAGAAAAAGGGATCAATAAAGTTTTGAAGGAGAAAGATTCCGACATAACCTTTATGACCTTGAGTGAGAACATACCCGAAGGACAGCGGAAAGAAGCTTTTGACTTTGATACAGAAACAGAAGAAATATCGATGACGACTGTTGGCGTCATTTCTTTGCTCAAGCATTTTGGTGTTTTGCAACAATAAAGATATATCTAGCCCCCTGAAAATCGGGGGGCGGTATATTTCAATATAGAGCAATATGATAGAAAATACCTAAATCCACTCTTCCTGGGAAACGGTTCTTTCTCCGCCCTGGTCACCCGTGTTGAGAGTTCCGGCTTTTTCTATCAGAAGAATGTGAACCTCCTCATCGGCTACAGGTTTATGTTCAATGCCTTGGGGAACGACGTAACATTCTCCTGGATTAAGCTCGATCTCCCCATCCCGAAACAGAATTTTTAGCTTGCCTGAAATAATAATAAATACTTCATCGACATCTGAATGTGAGTGCCAAACAAATTCACCCTTCATTTTTGCAGCTTTAAGATAATAACCATCAAACTAAGCAAGAATTTTGGGTGTCCATAGTTCGGAAAATTTTTGAAATTTTTCTTGGAAGTTGATGGTCTTCTTCATGGGTTGTTTCTCCCCTCTTACAAACACGTATTATTTACATCTAACCGTCCTTTTTAGGTAACTTACTCGTCGATGGGTGGACGAGTAAATTATCTTTTTAGATAATAATTCAAAAAGGAATTTTATTATTCTATTTAATTCTACTTCACAATAGGATAATTATTCTTTTTCCATTCTTCAAATCCACCAATAACGATCTTTGTAGGATAGCCGTGAGACGTGAATTGATACGCAGCTTTTTGAGGTGCATCGCATAGAGAGTGATAAAAATAGACATAATTAAAGCCATCTTTTCTTAAGCCAGGAAATTGGGTCTCATTCCCTTCGAATTTATGATACTCATCAAATGGCAAATTGATTGCTCCGGGAATATGTCCCTCCGCAAAATCTTTTGCTCGGCGAATATCGACAATCGTTACATTTTTTACTCTCCCCTCAACAACGGCCTTAACGCCACTCGGGTTCGTATTGAAATTTATTTCATTTTTAAAATATTCAGCAGCTTTTTTTGTATCCTGAATTTCAGTATTTGAGCTAGAGCTTTGGGGAACATTTTCGCAAAATGCTGAAGGCGTTCCGCCCAGGAATATCCCTACAATTAACAGAAGCGTGAAATTTCTACACATAAAATTATTCCTCCCAGCCTGATTGACTATTTAGTTTAAGTCAAAGTCGAGAACCTTTCAAGGATCAGAACACCTTTACAATCTGGTAGAGGAGCCAGTTGCCTGAGCTCCCCCAGAAAGTCTCACTTATCTCTCTTTTTTTAGTTGCCCTAAAAGTGTTGGTAACCCAGGGATAATTAACTCCGAGACAGCAAGCCGTGTAGCATCAGGAGATCCAGGAACGGCGAAAATAATCTTATTTTTTGCAACTACCGCTTTTGCGCGAGTGTCTATCGAAAGAAGACCTAATTCATTTTTGTGATTTTTCCATCGCTCAAAGGTTATGGCTCGAAAATGTTCGCCATACCCCGGTAAGTCTTTTTCAGTTACTTCTTCCATAGCTTCTATCGTTACGTCATGAGGGGAAATACCTGTCCCTCCTATACAAAGAATGGCATCAATGTCCTTTGTGTTAAGCATTTTTTGCAACTGATCTTTTACCTCAAGATTCTTAACGACAGAGACATCTGTAACGTCAAAGCCAGCTTTCTTAAGGAGCTTAGCGGCCAATTCTCCGCTTCCGGCTCGCAATGAATCAGAACCCACAATAATACCTACTTTACATCGTAAGCTTAGGGCTTGTTGACGTCTTTCAAGGATACCTGCGGATTGGTCTTTAAGGGTATATTCTTTGGCGGCTATGTCCTGAATTATCCCTAAAAAGCAAAATAGCCCCAGAATAAGTTTCATCTTTTTCTCCCTGCACATACTCTTTAGAAGAGTAGTAGACCTATCTTTGTGAGTCAATAGTTCCCATGCATTGTTGATTGTTTTCTATATACGGGGCAAATGGTTGGGGCACATTCAGGGCAATTTAGACACATTCTCTAAAAGATTTATGTTTAGCTCAAGAGACTCCCTCGACGGCTGAGGGAGTCAGAAAATTGAATTTGTCGTTTAGTACTCTTCTAAAGGGGGGAGGTCTTCTTCCTTGGCCCCGTTCTCACTTTCTTTTTCTTTTTCTTTTCCTAAAGATGTGGTTGAGGCGTTTTCTTCTTTCTCTCCAGCATTAAGGTTATTTTTTGAAGAGTTTGGAAAAGCAAAAAACGCAGAAAACATAATAAGTTTGGTGAAATGCAAAATAAATAATTCTTTTTATTATTTCAATCTTAAAATTATAATTTACTAATGTACTATGTAGAAACAAATGAAAATACATAAAATTCAACTTATAAAAAATTTAGATTGTAGTCCTCCGTGCATACTTATGAAAAAGCTAAATAAAGTCCCTCAATGATCATCTCTAAGAATCTCTGTTTATTTTTAGGGCCATCTAGACCTTGAAAAAAATCCGGTTGCTCCATAAAAGGAAGTGAAGCTGTTTTCATGATTACATAACTTACCATTTCTGGATCGAGGTCCGGACGGATCTGGCCGCGACGTTGAAATTCTCTTATTTGAGGAGCGAGCGTATTCAATTTTTCATTCTTAACCCCCTTAATTTTTTCCTTTTTATTTTCAAGGCGTTGCCATAACATGAGCCGTGCGATGGCTGGATTTTTGTCATAAAATTCAAAACGCAAAGTGACAAGACTTTCCAAAAACTTTTTAAAAGAATCCATGGGGAAATCGAGCTGGGTGATGTCTTTTCCTGAGTGAGTTTCAAGTAAATTAGTCTTTACAGCTTTCCACAACGCTTCCTTGCTTCCAAAATGGTGGTAAATGAGGCTCTTATGAATCTTTGCCTTACCTGCAATGTCATTAATAGAGGAGCCGTCAAATCCTTTAGCCATAAAAACCTGTTCCGACGCACGTAGAATTTTTTCAGCAGTTGCGTGTTCGGATTTTTTCTTTTCCATAAAATTCTCCTTCCATTTGAAAGCAGTATACACAAATTGAACGTTCGTTCAATTTTTTTGTTGACCTCCAGTTTTGATAGAGATATATCTTAACAAGAATTGAACGAACGTTCAATCAATAATGAAACTGAAAGGAAAATTGAGATGAAAAAATATAGTTATGTTGCTGTTGGTTTAGTGTGTGCGTCTGTTTTGTATTTTAACGGATGCGCGTTTGCTGAAAAAGCTTGCTCTCCTGTTGAGCTTGTCAAAAAACTCTATGGTTCCGACCTTTGGAAGAGTCCTGAAGAAAACTTCCATAAAGTTTTCCACCCAGAGTACAAACAATATTGGCACAAAGAAAACAAGTATATTACTTACAGCTACAAACAAGCCTATGATCATACTGTTAACGATTTAAAAAATAAATACGCGAATGTTAATTTTTATTTTAGTCATATTATGAGTGACGGAAATTTAGTGTTTGTTCGTTATATTAGCAAAAAATGCCCCAAAGATAATCCAAAACAATGTTCGATGACGCCCATGATGGCCTTGTGGGAGGTTAAAGATAATAAACTCTATCGCTGTTGGGAAACATCTGTAAAACCTGCGGAAGATGGGAATGTATTTGACTCTTTTCCCGTTCCTCCTCAAAAGTAAAAAATGCCTAAAAATTCTGTAAGTGCAATGGTGCAATTGGCGCCATTGCATTGAATTTCCCTTATTTTGTGAAAGAAGGAGACCCCTATGTCCTCGGTAGAGCTTAAGAAATTAGTTCAAAAAATTTTTAAAGAATGTGTTGAAAACATGAAAGCAACAGAACCTCTCTATGCTCAGTATTTCTCTAAAGAATATATTCAGCATGTGGATGGGAAGACGCTAAACTATGCAGATTTTGTTGCTCATATGAAAGCCCAGAAACAAGCCCTTAAATCCATTAAAATCGTTTTTCATGAAATGATCGCTGAGGGAAACAAAGTTGCAACTTCCCACACAGCCTATGCCACAAGAAAAGATAATAAAAAAATAGAGGCTCAAATCGTTTCCCTATTTGAGTTTAAAGACGGAAAACTTGTCTTATGCACTGAATTAACCCGTTTGGAAAAAGGTGAAGAATCTGACAGGGATATCGGTTCTCGTCATTAAATAAGTTCATTGCGAAACTTCGGAAAAGGCGAAGCAATCCAGGGCAAATACTTATTTTTCGACCTCTGGATCTTCGTCGCTTGCGCTCCTCGCAATGATGATAACGTATTGAATCTTCTTTGTTATATAAATTCTGTCAGGTGCCAAGAAAATGAATTTGTTATGTTAAATACCCCTTGCAATTTAAGAAGAAAAAATTATACATTTTGCAAATTCTTTAATATCTGCAACTATGGTGTCATAGTATGGGGTGAGACTTGGGGAAAAAAATCCCTATATCCTATCTGATTGGATTTTTAAGGACGTAAATTCATGAAAAGAATATTTGACATTACGATTGCTTTTTTAGTTACCCTCTTTTTGCTTGTTATTATTTTAATTGTTGCGTTCGCAATTAAAATAACGTCCCGGGGACCGATTCTTTATTGGTCAGATCGGATAGGCAAAAACAATATCATCTTTGAAATGCCTAAATTTCGCACGATGCGAGTGGATACACCTGCACTTCCTACCCATTTAATGACAAATGCTGCACAATATCTGACACCTATTGGGCCATTTTTAAGAAAAACATCTCTCGATGAGATACCTCAACTATGGTCTATTTTAAAAGGAGATATGAGTTTCGTAGGGCCCAGACCCGCTCTTTTTAACCAGGATGATCTTGTAGCCTTAAGAACACAATTAGGAGTTCATACACTTGTACCAGGCCTTACGGGGTGGGCACAAATTAATGGACGTGATTCTCTTCCCATCTCAGAAAAGGTTCGTTGGGACAATGAATACGCCGAGAAACGTTCTTTTCTATTTGACTTATATATTTTTATAAGAACCTTTCAAAAGATTCTTTTTGAAAAAGACGTTAGTCATTAGGTTCCATCCTGTTTTGCAAAAAATACCTTTTGTCCACCCCAGGAATGAAACTGAGTGGGTATTAAATACGGTAACTTCAAGTGCGTTGGATATTTTATGAAAATTATGAATTCGTGAGAAAACAATTACAGAGAAAGACTTATGCCTATAAAAGTAAAGGCCTTCTCTTAATGGGGATAGGAATTTGTCTTTTAAGTGTGGGAGATGTTTTTTTAAAAATACTCTCTTCAACCTACTCTCCTTTTCACGTCTTGCTGATGCGATCGCTTATTGCTCTCCCTTTTTTGCTCTTATTACTCAAAAAGAAACAAAACCTCTCTAATATTTTTCAGGTTAACGTTAAGGCACAGATTCTTCGCAATGGGGCCCTATCCCTTTCTTTGCTTCTTCGTATTTACTCGCTCTCCCTTCTCCCTCTTGCCGAATACTCAGTTTTATTTTGTAGTGGTCCTTTTTTTATGGCTCTTCTTGCTATTCCTCTTTTGGGAGAAACTGTGAGCAAAACCCATTGGATGTGCATTTTAGCAGGGCTAGGCGGAGTAATTATCGCTCTGAATCCTTCACCCCATCATATGATTCAATCCGGAGGAATCACGACACTCATAGCTGCTTTTCTCTATGGGATAGGAGTGGTCTTAACGAGTAAACTGGGAAGAAAAACATCGTCACTCGTCCAAACGATCTGGCATGCGATGACGTGTACCGTGGTAAGTCTTTGTGGAGCCCTTTTTATACCTTTCTCTTTCCTGCTTTCTGATCTTCCCTATTTTTTGGCGGCAGGACTCATCTATATTGTTGCTAATGTTACAATTACGGAAAGCTTCAAGCTAGCCCCAACGTCTTATACGGCTCCTCTGAATTATACATCAATTCTTTGGGCATCTCTCTTTGGTTATCTGTTATGGAATCAATGGCCAGAAGCCAATCTCATTGCAGGGGCGATTCTTATCGTCGGAAGTGGTATTGTTATGATTTCTGACGATAGGAAGAAAGACAAGACTACAGCGCTTGAGGCTCAGGTTGAAGTAGAATAAGTTAGAGGGGTTTTATTATTCCCATGTGTTTCTCTCTCGTGTCATTTTCCCGAAATTTTATAATGCATGGGAAGGACTTCCTTATGATTTCTCAAGAGCGACATGCTCAGCGGTCCGAAATCGATGGAGAAAGCAAAGAAATTTTCCCATAAATAAGCCTGCACATAGGCCTGAGATACCCAACATCCAAAACTGAAATACAACATCTTCTGAGAAGAACGAGTTGATTGCAAGCCTATGGCCAAAGTAATATTTGTTTGCAAAAATAATAAGGATAAGTAGCAGGGTGCTCCATGTGCCAGGCATCTCGATAAGCCACCGTTTTTTATCTATCTTTACATTCAAGCGCTTTACAAAAATCCATCCCATAAGTATCCCAGTTAAGATTGCTATGATCCAGATTCCCATACTAAAACTGGAAATCTTTAAATCTGTAAAGAGAGAATAGAGAATATATAGACCAAATGGTAAAAATGATAGGGAGAACGGGTCTAACGGAGGTACGAATTCACGATCTGCGCCACACCCATGCCTCTCACCTGGTTTCAAGTGGATTGAGTTTGAGCATTGTGGGAAAGCTTTTGGGTCATACACATGCCTCTACCACTCATAGATACGCCCATTTGGCTGATGAGCCTTTAAGAGAGGCCGCGGAATTTTTTGGGAATAAGGTTGAAAAACTGACGGCAAAAGAAGGTTGATAACAGGAAAAAATAATTTTGTTGAATCTGCTCCTTATGGATCCCGAAAAGTACAATTACATGTTTACAGATCTATTTTCATAGGTTATTTTGGGTCCGTAAATACGCATTAGTCACTTTAGGGATCCAATTAAATGTCAAAATTTATAGGTAGACACAAAGAGCTTCATAAACTCATAGAAGTCGCTCAAAAAAAATCGTCTTCTTTTATTGTAGTGGGGGGGCGACGTCGTATCGGTAAAAGCCGTTTAATAGAAGAGTTCAGCAAACATTTTGATAAATTCTATACTTTTGTTGGATTAGCGCCTGACAAGGACATAACGGCAAGACACCAGTTAGAGGAATTTTCTCGCCAAATCGCGCAGCAGTTTAAAACTCCTTATGCTAAGTATGATGACTGGAGTGATGCTTTGTGGGCTGTTGGTGAACGTGTCCAAAAAGGAAAGATACTCCTTTTTTTTGATGAAATTTCTTGGATGGGGTCCCAAGACCCAACCTTTCTTGGGAAGATAAAAAATTTTTGGGATCAGTACTTAAAGAAAAATGATCATCTTGTTTTTATTGTGTGTGGTTCAGCCTCTGCCTGGATAGAGAAAAACATTCTGAGTAGTAAAGGATTTGTTGGTCGCATATCCTATACATTGATGTTAGAAGAATTACCCCTATCGGATTGTAATCATTTTTGGCCAAAAAACATTTCGTCCTACGAAAAATTAAAAATTTTGGCTGTAACGGGAGGAATACCTAAATATTTAGAAGAAATTAATCCAAAGCTATCAGCCGAAGAAAATATCAAACGGCTCTGTTTTACAAAAGGAGCCATTCTTGTTGAAGAATTTGACCAAATATTTTCTGATTTATTTTTGAGAGATAGCCCATTTTATAAGAAAATCGTGGAAGCTCTTATCTTGGGATCTAAGGAAAGGGAAGAAATAGGTGAAGTACTGAATATTGATCCTGGTGGAAGGCTTTCTGAGTATCTCTGGGAGCTTGAACTAGCAGGGTTCATTACACGCGATCATACTTGGAAAATATCATCTGGTACAGATTCAAAACTAAGAAAGTATCGATTGAGTGATAATTATATGAGATTTTATCTAAAATATATTGATAAGAATTTAAGTAAGATTAATCGTAATAGTTTTTATTTTAAGTCTCTTCCTTCTTTGTTGGAGTGGAATACGATTATGGGATTCCAGTTTGAGAATCTCGTGTTGAATAATAGACCTCTCATCCATAAAGCTCTAAATATTAACCCAGAAGAGATCATCTCAGAGAACCCATTTTATCAGCATAAAACTTCTAGGTCCCCCGGGTGTCAAATAGACTACATAATTCAAACAAAATTTGGATCCCTTTATATTTGTGAGATAAAGTTTTCGAAAAATGAAATTAATAGATCCGTTATTCAGGAAGTACAGAGAAAAATAGATGCTCTAAAGCGCCCTCGAGGCTATTCTTGTCGTCCTGTTTTAATTCATGTAAATGGAGTTACAGAGCATGTGATAGAAGAAGATTATTTTGCATCTATTATTGATGTTTCAACGTTTCTATCAGGCTAAAGCCAACTTTCCTGATTAGCTGGGAAGGAAGGTGTTAAACACTCGTCGACAAAACTTTAAGGCAGTCTGTGGAGCAAACCCTCAGCAAAAAACTTTCGTGTATGCGTTCCTCCATAATTAAGCACAGCTTTGGAAAGAGCCTTCGCATTCATTGAAAGGGCTTTCTTTTTAACATTATTGAGAACCTTACCTTTATCTTCCGCGAAGATATCTATATTGTTTACAAGATCAACGAGAAGAAATTCAGGACTCAGCTTTGAAGGAAAATGAGGCTTCATCCGAAAATCAAAAAAGCGTCCGCCGAGTTGAAAACGGCCATGTCGTTTATGATTATAAACGACAGTTTCATTATAAAGTTGTGTCGTGCCTACTTCTAAGGTGTTGTAAGCGTTCGGCGTGGTCATAAGGAATCGAGTGTCTTTTAAGAAAGACGTTATCAACGCTCGATCGTTTGCGGGTGCTGCGCCAAAAGCCGTTTTTTTCGGGTAGTAATATAGCCCCCCGGAAAGTTTGACTAAGGTTCCTTTTTCTTGCAGCTGTTGCAAATGACGATCAACCGCTTTTGACCATTTTTCAAGATCCGACCGTCTGTAAACTGCTCCTGGATGAAGATGTTTTTGTACTTCAGCTAATGCACGCATCACCTATACTCCTCTCATTCCAGTATATATATTCCAGTAAAATTTGCAAGTATTTTTGTTAAAAAATCATGCAGAATAAAACCTCGATCTAAGCCCTATCTAAGCAAAAATTGTAACCCAGGATCATTTTGAAGATTTTACCAATTAACATGATCTTGTATAAGAGAGTACTTTCCCTGTCTTAGTATCAAAGCTAAAAACTCTCTTTATCCTTACATCTTTACAACCTTAAGGATCCATTAGCTTTTTGCTGAGCGAAACCCATAATATTTTTGAGGGCAAGAGTAAAGACGAGTATTAAGGAGATGGTATGTGGATGGTACGGGAACAGTGGAAAGGGTTACGTAAAAGTGATCCTTTCACTGTTTTTTGTGGCTTCCCAAATCAGAATTAAGTCCAAGTATAGCCTCTTTTTGGATTAGTTCTTGTCTTTTTTATTTCATATGTTATTGATGCTGTATAGTTATTTATTTAATAGGGTGTTGTATGAAAAAATTTGCTTTCAAATTAGCGTTATTATGCGGAATTGTAGCTTCAATCAACTGCCCCTCTTGGGCTGGAAAACATAACCCGGAACCGCTTGTGGACATAACTAGCAAAGTTGTTTCCCGCAACTTGTTAAAACCAAATAAACCAGAAGAAGAGCTGGAGGAAATTTACAGCTACATGACCACTCAGCTCCCTTCTGCAGTTCATCTCCCTCTCTTAAAAATGTTTTCCTTCAAAATTTTCCTTGGTTTATACGATAAAGCCAACAGAGAAATAGAAAGAAAATCAAAGACAGAAGAGAAGTGTATAGCTGAAGAAGAATTAATTGATAGTCTTAGAAAATTTTCTGAAAACATCAAAGCTACAATTAACACTCCTCCCCCAAAAAACGACCAAAAATTGATGGTTCATTGCACACGGGGTGGTTACACTTTGGAGCCATATCCAGTAATTATGGAATCTTTTCAAGCGCTTGCCCAAGGCCCTTTCTCAAACATTTCTCTTGAAGAAGAGCATGTTCTGGATAGCCTTGACCATACACAACTACAGGCTTTAATTGAATCTCCAATCATTAAGACACTCAACATTACTGCCATCAAGAAGTCAAAAAAAGGAATAAAAGATCTGTTTGTGGTGAGCGATCGTGATCCACAAAAACTCATCTTTCCTGCCCTTACTTGTTTGAATTTTACGGCTTATGCTAGGTATATTGACAGGGAGCATCCTATCGATGATGAGGACCTCTTTTCCCTTCTTCATAGCCCGGTTCTTGAAAACTTAGAAAGATTAGATTTAGAGTACAATTCGATTTCAAATACTGGAATCTCGGCCATGAGTTGGTGCAATAAAATGGGAAAAGTAAAGCACTTAAATCTAGCAAGGAATATTTATAATGACGATGGTGTTATATCCATGCTTCGAAGTCAAGCTTTCAAGCACCTGATTTCTTTAGATTTATCTGGAAAATATGATATCATGCCGCGCCTTGGGGACAGAACTGCGGAAGCTCTTTCTCAATATCCCCATTTTCAAAAGTTGAAGCGGTTAGATTTACACTCCCATGCGATAACAGAGTTAGGCTTT
>JAKBAL010000005.1:13947-15425 GCA_021809225.1 Pseudomonadota bacterium
TGATTGCTTTAAGCCCAAGCTTCCCAGAACTAACCTATTTGGACGTGAGTAACAATTCCTTTACGAATGAGGGTGCTCTAAATTTTTCGACAACTTCAGTTGGGGTGGTTAAACCTCTCCCTAAACTAAGAAAGTTAACGTTAGCTTCAGTTGAAGCTCTAGATTTAGCAAAAAGTTCATTTCTCGAAGAGACCATCGAAGAAATTATAAGGGGTCGTCCTGATTTGAAAGTCCTTCAAGATTATTAAAGGTATACTCTGTGAGAGATGATTGAATTACAAAAAATAGTTTCTAAACCATTAACTATAAGATTCGGTGAAACTCATAAGCTTTAAAAATTCTGAGGGATACATCCCTGCTCTCAGGAAAT
Source organism: Pseudomonadota bacterium (assembly GCA_021809225.1). Next base: position 14,318 of record JAKBAL010000005.1, read on the forward strand.
CTTCTTCCTAAGTATGATTTGGTAAGTTCTGCTAAAGTAGTTATAGAGAATTTCATCTCAAGGTTACCAGGTGAGTCATGGAAGAATCTGCCAAGTTAATTTTTGATCGTTTGTTGTGCAAGAACTTCAAGACCTTGGCTCGCCCAGAGAGAAAGATGCATCTCATCGGAATTAGCGAGTTCATTCAAAACCAATAATCCTTTAAACAGAGCGGCGACCAGCACCAGAAAAAGTGCAGGAAATTCTTAAATAATCGAGATGAGGGAATTTGTTTATGGAAAATTTGATCTTTGAAATAATTTGGGAAACTTGATGAAAGAAGGCTCAATAAACTTGAATGTTCAGTTCCAAAAAGTTCAAAATCTCTTTTTTCCCTGATAGAAATCAGTGATGAATCTAGAAGGCTCATGAATACCTATTCTCCTTATATCCCATATTAAGAAAAGTCCTCATCCCCTCGCGATCCCGAAGACATATTTTCTTATGTTTAAAATCCTTATAAAGATTGTTAAAGAAACTCCATGAATTGGCATCCGTTCTGGACGCGTGTTCAGAGGCCCATTCAATGAGTTTGGCTAAGGCTTTTTCTTTTTCACAAGGATCGAGGAACTCTTCAAACTGAGGCCCACGAGAAATCAGGTTTTGTTTACAGTCTTCCCAATGTATATCCAGCCAAATCAGCAGGGTCGAGAAGGGAAGACATACTTCTGCTATCTTCCCAAAAACACCCTCCAGAATCCACTGTTCTTGCTTTTTAAGAGCGTCAAGATCCTTGGCTATATCAGAGGTTGAGCGGCGAATTTCATATCCCCCTTTGCCCCATCTGATCTCGTCCATGTGAAACAAGGGAATCTTTTTGCTTTGAGACAAAGCGTTTCCCAACCAGGTTTTCCCTGATCCTGAGTTACCAATAATGAGAATGCGTTCGTGGGCTGTCATCTAAGTTTCCATTAAGCAAATAAGGACTTTTTTTATAAAATATTTATTAGTATTTTCAACTAAAAATTTTTACCTATACTCATCATGAATGAAACTTAGGGTTTTCTGGATTGGATTGCTTTGGCTCTTCCAGAACCTCTTAGTGAACCTAAACAAGAAAGACTGGATT
>JAKBAL010000364.1 GCA_021809225.1 Pseudomonadota bacterium
AAGAAAATACATATAAGCAGGTGGGGATTTATTTTTCCAAGTTTTGATGGATGGGAAATGAATTTCCAAGGGGTCAGAAATGTAAAAATAGGCCTTGGAAATTAATAAAAAGGCCTCAAAAAATTCATTTTCAGCATTGAGGCAATTTTTGAGGTCCTGAAAATTGATTTTTTGACCTTGAATCAGAATTTATAAGATGATAATTGATTTACAACCCTTTTTTTTAAATTTCCCCCTTTGGTGAACTGGACTCCAACCTTGTGAACTAGTTTCCTGTTGATTGTGACAAAAGTATTTTGAGGTGGCAAAAAATACATAAACTTATTGCCAGCTAATTTTTTTTCATAAATCTGGACTTTGGCTTCTGTATCACTGATGACTTCATCTACCTTGGCAACAAGCAATGTCTTTGATCCCAATGTAGAACAATACATGATGTTTTCACCTATAAAATATATAGTAAGATTATTGTTTTCAAAAATTATAGACAAAATACCTGGTTTCAATGAAAATACTACTTGAGAACTGAGGTGGACCTGTTGTTCCATGTTGATTTGTATCTGTGCTGGTCTTTCAAACTGGGGATGAACTTCATTTTCAAAAGAGTTCATTTGTGGAATGTTTGGAAAAGAAATATCCCAAATATTTTCAATGCTAGAAAATGCAAACATAGGCTCTTTAAGAGAAAGTAAGCAAAAAATAATTAACATTTTAGGTATGCCATTGGCGTACCAAAACTAACCTTCATTTTGAAAGAGATTGCCACTAAGATATGCAACTGAATCTCGCTCCAATGAAGACCAAAAGAAAGAGTCAAGAGTGTTGTAATATGTGGTAAATGCTGTGGAATTTGCAAGTCCACTGACAACTTCCAGTTTCAAAGGTTCAGGTACAATTGGATGAGGAGCCTTTTGATTGAATTCAGTGCATAGTTGGATACCATGCAGCCTATCTATTCCTTCCACATTTAGACCTCGAAATTTCACTTCTTCTGTGTTTGTCTTGTACACCATTACAACTTCATTGGAAGCATTCTTGAAAAATTGGAACCATCTAGCATCTGTATGACCAGATATTTCTGTGAGTACAGAATCAAAGTAAGTTGTCCAGTCATAAAGCTTGCGAACAACAGAGAAATATTTGTTGGGCTTCTTGAATGTGAAACTGATGAAATTACCAACATCATGAAGGCTCATAATGCGTCTTTTTTCCTCTCCTTTTGCCCAAGTACCAAATTCCCCATCAATAAGATCATGAGTATGCCCTTGGATAAGAGAAACAACATTGACCTCTTTGAACCATCCCCAATGAACTAAGTGGGCAGCAAAAGCAAAAATGATTCTGTTTTTTCCATCTTTTGCACAGTTGTCTACTTGAAGATACAGTTGAGATGGCCGATTATGCTTGATAGTTTTGAAGAATTGAAGAATGGAATCAAAGAGAATGGTTACAGAAAGATTTGGTCCAGCTGCCCAATGAGGAAATCCAAGATAGAAATGAGTAATTCCACTTGAAAAATTCACTGTAGCATAAACATGGGTTCTGATTCTAGGAAGGCATTGAGTCTCCTTTGGAAGAGGCATGATATGAGGAAGATAAGATGCTTGCTTTCCATCAAACTGAAGATATAGAATGTTAAATGGTTGTTGACTTGCTCTATCACGGATTTGAGTGAACATTGTTCTTGCTGAAGAATGGAGTTGATTATGGCGTGCAATTGTTTGATTGATTTCTGTTTTTGATGCTCCTGATTGTCTAAGATTCTTCAATTCCAAACAAGTGTCACATTGACCCATAGTTTTTGTTTTAGGAATCTTCACATTCTTTCGATTTTTTTTCCAGAAATCTGTAAAAACTCTGTATGAGAACCTACTTCCATTTTTTTCTTCAATAAACTGTTGTACAGCATCCAAATGCATTTGAGTCTTGGTAAAGTAGATTGGAAGATATAGGTTGTGGCTTGAGTCAGGCATTATGTCACAGAAACAAGCAACCAAATTGCTGAAATATGAATGTAAGAAAGTATGTGATTCTGGCTCAGTGCTATGGTCAATCCTTGCTTTATGAACAGTTGGAGAATCAAGAGTGTTCAGAGCTGTGTTGAATTTGTACTTTGTGACTCCAAAGATTGCAAGGAAAGCAGCAAGGCAATATTGCTTTCCTTTTAAGTGAAAGATGTAACTAGCACCAACAATCTGAGCACTCTTGATTTTCTCTTTGATCCAGTCAGTGGTTTCCACTTCATTGAGACCAAAAAGTGATTTTCTAAGCTCCAAACACTCTATCAAAGTTAAGAAAGATAATCAGCAACACACCTGAAACATTAACATGCCACAGACAATGATTTGAACAACAAGAAGACTTCATAGCATCAACAAGATAATCTACTTCTCTTAATTTCTTTTTCTTTGCACCAATAGTGAGACTATTTGAAAGAAGTGAAGGGGAGGGCGAATTGGCAGTTGAAGGGAAATTATAGACTGAAGGAGATTCAGTAGTGACATCCATTCTGAAATTGTCTTCATCAATCTGAGAATAATCAATTGTATGTTCTTCATAGTAAGTTATGTTCAAACTTGGAAAAAATACCATTATGATAAGAAAAATCGTCAGATGAAGCAAGAGCATTTGTTATTTGAATGGGGATATAAGGTTCATCATCAATCTGCCTCATATTTGAAAGAGCCAAACCATTTGTTATTCTTAGTGGAACGAAAGATTGGTCATCATTAGTATTAGTAAAACGAGCAACATAAAGCCCATTTGATATTTGGATAGGGTTGTACATAGGTAATCACTTGGGTGGTGAAGGAAATAAATGACAGACATTGACGAGACTTCTGTTTCTTGTGCTCCTTTGGAAGTTGAGTCTCTTCTGCTTTGGCAAATGGTAAAGAAGGCAAAAACAGTGTAAGTACCCTCATAATCACTCTTTTTTTAGCATTTTTGTGGTACGCCATCGGCGCAGCAGATTTTCATTTTTTTTCTCATGATTTCATAGGGAAAAAACAAAAAAAACATCTCGTTTGAAAAAACGAGAAATGGATGAGGAAGCAAATATGGAGATGGAATCTAATTCAAAAGCTTCCATTGCAGAAGGATCA
>JAKBAL010000365.1 GCA_021809225.1 Pseudomonadota bacterium
GGACTTTACAAAGGCTGTAAACTACTTTTTCGATAAAACTGTTCATGAAATTAAAGATGTTATTCAGAGCCGCGTGACTGATAACTTCGAACGCTTTAACACCCAATTTTCATTTTGATTGGGTATAAGTGTTAAAATTAAAAAATATAAAGACATAATTTGCTAAAGAATTTAATGAATTCAAATCTCCCTCAAAAAAATGTTCTCAGCAAAATTACTTATTTTCGCCGAAGCTTAACAGAAAAAAATCCCTTAGCAAAACTTCGTCAATTTCTTTTTGGCCATCCTCTCAAAACATCGACTCAAAACAAAGAACGAGTAGGTTTTTGGTTAGGATTGCCGATCCTCTCTGTCGATACCATCTCTTCTCTCGCTTATGCCACAGAAGAAATCCTCATTGCTCTGAGTATCGGGGGAATGCAATTATTCCACTTATCGATGCCTATTGCGATAACCATTATTCTTTTGTTGTGGACATTGGTTATTTCTTATTCTCAGACCGTCCAAGCCTATCCCCAAGGGGGTGGAGCGTATGTTGTTGCCAAGTACAATATTGGTCCCTTTGCCAGTATCCTTGGAGCTTCCGCTCTAATTCTTGATTACATCCTCACTGTGGCAGTTTCGGTTACTGCAGGCATACACGCATTAACGTCTGCATATCCTCAATTGATACCCATGGCGACAGGACTGTCCGTTGTTGGCATTTTGATTTTGGGGTGGCTTAATTTGCGGGGCGTTAGGGAATCAGCTCACGCCATTTTAATCCCCGTTTATGGGTTTATTCTCATGGTATTTACCCTTGGTATTTCCGGGTTGTTCATCTCACCGATTGAAGTTAAAATAGCAGTATCAAACCCAGAAACTGATATTATCTGGTCCATTTTCACTATTTTCATTGTCTTGCGAGCCTTTTCGGGGGGATGTACCGCGATGACTGGGATCGAAGCCGTTGCCAATGCAGGTCGCGTCTTGAAAGAGCCAACAACTCGAATTGCTCAACAAATCTTAATTGCGATCGGTCTTATTGGTGGGATTTCTTTCTTCTTAATTACCAAAGTGGCCAGTAACCTTAAACTTATTCCCATGCAGAACGAAAGTATTATTAGCCAACTGACCCGTCATGTTTTTGGAGAAGGTTTTTTTTATACACTTTTTCAATTTTTGACGGCCTGTATACTTTTCCTAGCTGCCAATACCTCGTTTGCGGGATTTCCTCAGTTAGCTGCCATGGTCGCTAAAGATCAATGGCTTCCTAAACAATTAAGTGCGCTAGGAGACCGCTTGGTTTTTTCCTATGGGATCCTTTGGCTTACTCTTATCTCTTGTGTCTTGGTAATTATTTTTAACGGCAACACACATGCCCTTATTCCACTTTATGCTATTGGTGTGTTTAGCGCCTTCACCTTAAATCAAACAGGAATGACTCGCTTTTGGTTTAAATCTTATCAACGAAATAAATTGAAAGATCCCTATCGTTTTTCTCTAAAAACCCTCTTTTTAAACCCACACACCAAAATATTTATTAATGCTTTTGGAGCGACCTTTACAGGACTCGCGCTTATCATTACCTCGGTTGCTAAATTTACAGAGGGAGGATTTTTAATATTCCTTGCAACACCGGCCATGATTGCCATTTGTTATGCTATTCGTCATCACTACCAAGTGATTGAAAAAGAGCTCATTGTGACTCAGAAAGTGAAAAAACAAGACATCCACCAGCGATTTTCTCACTCAACTTATAGAACGGTCGTTGTACCCGTCTCTCGTCTTCATCGTGGTTCCTATAAAGCACTCGCTTTTGCTCGTGAAATCAGCAAAAATGTCGTTGCTCTCATTGTTGACATTGACCCAGAAGTTACTGAAAACACTTACAACCAGGTTCAAGAGTTGGATTGGGGTCTCAAAGTGGTCATTTTAGATTCCCCCTATCGCTCGATCATTCGCCCCATTGTTGAATACGTGCTTTATCTTGATAAAACCGATGATCAATTGGTTACTCTCATCCTGCCCGAAATTGTACCTGCAAAATGGTGGCAAAATTTTCTGCATAACAGCACGGCTAATGCCATTGCCAAAGTTCTTTCTTGGTCAGAGGACATTCCCAACCAAGCCCGCATCATTATCAATGTGCCTTTTCACGTGAAGAATTAAATTATTTTTCATAAAACAGAAACGAATAATAGCGTTTTTTCTCGGAACTTAAAAACCTAGATCTCATACCGAAGGTTTCACGAAAAATTAACCATTCTGGGCTTATTTTTTTCTATACGCAAACTCCTGCGTTTCTTAACGAGGAGAATTAAACATGTCTAATCCAAATGATACAAATGGTTCAAAGAAATTACTTATAGAGTTATTTAATAACCCAAGTGTAGCGAAACACGCTTATTGGGAATTATTAAACAAAGGATATGAAAAAGACGATATTACTCTTATGATGTCTGAAGAGACAGAAAAAAATTACTTTGCGAACCAAGACGTTTCAACAACTAATTTAGGAAATAAGGGCTTAGAAGGATTGGGAGTAGGTGGAGTGGTAGGAGGTACCGTAGGAGCCGTTGCTGCAGGAATTGCTGCATTGGGGACCTCTTTAATTATTCCTGGCCTAGGTATAATAGTAGCAGGTGCCTTCGCTGCTGGTTTAGCAGGAGGCGGAGCTGGAGCCCTTGCGGGAGGATTGGTAGGCCTTTTAATTGGGCTAGGTCTTTCAGACGAACAAGCTAAAGAATTTGAAGCTGGAATCAAAGCTGGTGGCGTTGTCATCGGAGTGTATGCAAAGACACCAGAAATGTATAAGGGCTTAAATAATGAATGGAAAACCTATCAGTCAAGAGATTTCATTGCTTAGTTTAATCTCTTTTTGATTTTATAAATTGTCTTAGCTGATTAAGGAAGAGAGGGAGAAGAGACATCTCCCTCTTTTTTTAGGATGCATTGGTGTGGTGAACTTAAAAAAGGGAGGGCCCTAAAAATAAGGCCCTCCCGTTTAAAAACGCATTATTGTATTGTATTTATTTATTATTTGTACACTCAGCTGTACCTTTAAAACAGGGCCACCTCATGAAAAAAGATAGATAATATATTGAAGAAATG
>JAKBAL010000366.1:0-2471 GCA_021809225.1 Pseudomonadota bacterium
AATAAAAATGGTGTCAATCCAAAGTTAAAATGTCACCCTCTCGGCCAAAGTTAAAATGTCACCTTTGTGCATCCGAGAGAGGTTAGTGCACAAGGTTTATTGGACTCTAAGTTCTTAAGAACTTCAAGCTCCAGGGTGGAAACTTTTCCCCTCTCTGCTCAAAGCCAAACATAGCATCGTTAGCAGAAAAAAAGAGGAAGAAGCCCCCTAGGGGGCGGCGCGCGCCGCCCCCATACTATCTTCTCCAAGGATGATGTTTTCCCGGTTTCTTTTTGAGTTGACTTGGCCAATGAGCTTCAAGTTCTTTGCTGTCCAATACCTTAGGCTTCTCCTGCTCAGATTTCCATTCAGAGTACGGGTATTCCCTTCCGCCTGCCTCTATTAAAATAGGTTTGCCAGGCCTCTCCAATATATTGACAAACGTTGGTCTGAAACGATTCGGTTGATTCGGCTCTATTTGGTAAAATGTCCCCCCATATTGAAAACTGAGATTTTTAGAGATTTTCCTGGTAGCCCGACGTGCAAATATTCTTTCTAGGTTATCCCCATCTCTTAGCTTCCTGTGAGCATCCTCCTGATCTCGTGGTTCTTTGCCAAACTTCCGATTGTACTTCTCAATGAATAAGGGAAGGTATCGATTAGCTTCTTCAATTGTACTAATCCCTCGTAGTCTCATTTCTTTGATCAAACGATCCTGAAGGATCCCATTGGCTCTTTCTACTCGCCCTTTTGCTTGTGGACTATGGGCGCAAATCAGTTCAATATCTAGTTCTTTCAAGACACGTGCAAAATGAGTTTGACCTTCCTTTGCCCCACTTACTTCTCTTGAGACTCGGAAGATGCTATGTTTGTACACATATAGACCTAGAGGCCGTCCATATTTTTGTAGATGCTCTTCAAGAATTTCTTGGTAGGCGTTGGTTGTTTCAGCAGGCACAAACTTCCCTGCAGTCAACTGACTGGTGGCATCATCTACAAAAATGACTATTGTACATTCTTCACCACGACCTTCAAACCATGCATGCCTAGACCCATCTCCTTGCAGCAATTCTCCAAATCGGCTCCTTCGAACCCGTCTTTGATATACCTTACGATCTTTTTTCGCTTTCGCCTTCCAGAGTCCCTCCGCTATCATCCATTGTCTTAATGTCTCCTCAGACAGGTAATATCCAGGCCCTTCCCTGAGTTTCTCTTTTGCAAATGTTGGGCCAAATCCTGCGTAATCCTCTCGCCGAAGAATTTTCATGACGGATTCTTTTAGCTTCTTATTGACCCACATTCCGCACCTTTTTAGCGATTAGCATAGATTTTTTCAAATTGAGGCCCCAGAATGGCTAAGACATGGGTTCGAACAGGATTCATGTTTAGAATGATTTCTTCTGTTTTCTCTCCCATTGTCCGAATTAAAAGATGCACTCCTTCAAAAAGTTGAAAAATCCAGCGCATTGTTGGAGTGCGTGTCGCCTTCCCCAATTGATTTGGGACACAAGCTTTAGCTCGTTCCAGGCTTTGTCGTAAGTACCGCTGTGCAATCATGTAGACTAGCAAACACAGACACATCACCATTGCGAGGGCAATAATTCTTTTCTCGCTTTTCAAGTATACAGCTGGCGTCATAAAGGCGGGCTCTTTTAAAAATCGAAAACCTCTTTCAACTGATTGTTGCCCTTTATAATTTTGCAAAAGCTCTCTACTCGTTAGCAGAGTTTCATCTAATTCATTGGTCGCAATAATAAATTTGCCTTTTGTTTTGAGAATAGGCTCGACTTTGTTTGGATCTTCTTTGAGCTGGGTCTTGACTCGGTAATGATAAGTTACAGGTGCTCCTGTTTTAGGTCTGCCTTTCCCTTTGTGCGTTTTTTTAGATATGATTTCTATTTCCTCCAAGCAGTGATATTTGAGTTTTTTACTCCACCGTAATACGGCCTCTTCCGCGTCATTTTCGCAATCAAAGTCAGTGCTCAGCCATCTACTCAGTTCACGCATCTGCTGCTCATTCTCTTTTTGAATTTGTCTTCTAAGGGTTTTTTCTTCTCGTATGTATGCCTGTTCAGAGTACACAAGCAGCCATCGTTGCTTGACCGCTGCATATTCGCTCTTAAATTCCTTTCCTTGATATCCAGGTTCTAAGTCTTCTAATGGACCGGTATATTGGACAATTTGTTTTGCTTCCACCAACGTTTCAGGAACTCTTGTGACCCATTTCATCGACAATGATAAGTTTCCAATCGTTGCTTTAGCATACAGGGCACTATCAGCTACAAAATAGACATTTTCCCCAGCTTGAATTTGCCCTTGCAATTCTTTCAATCGCTCTCGAAATAGCTCTTTGTCCGATGTGTTACCGGCTACTGTTTTTGCTAAAAGAGGGACATCCCCATCCTGACTCGACATCAGGTAAATCATAAATTGTTTCAAATCGGGACGATGATCTTTTGAATATCCAAATGTCACCAATCCTATCCCTTCAT
>JAKBAL010000366.1:2481-3092 GCA_021809225.1 Pseudomonadota bacterium
CTTCATTGGTGTCATATTCCCCATGGACTTGCATGCTTGTGGAATCTAGATGTCGAAATTTTTTAGATACTCCAAAACGTAGAGCAGCTTGAGAGGCGATAGATGCAAATAATGGATCGCAGCCGGAGGCAAAAAGTTGGTCCAACGTTCTTCTTAATCGATCGTCGTTGATTGCATCCTCGCAATTTTTTAGCAAAAAACGATTCACAGGTCGCGAAGAGAAAAATTGCGCTTCGAGGTAGAGAGGTCTGGAAGTAAACCCAAGTCCATTGATCACCATGAGTTTGACACATTCTCCGTGAGAAATTTTCATGCTTCGATCGGGTGGGAGAATCTTGTCGATCGTTTCCACAATTCCAATTTCATCACAAATTTGAGATACAATGCCCAGATGGTCTAAATTTTTACTGTGATATGTGCTATTCATGAAGGCCTCCTGTGTAAAAAACGTTTAAGTTTACAGGAGACGCAAAAAAAACTTTATTAAAATTTATGCTAAATCTATCCTAGCCGACTTGCTGACTCATTTTTTCATCAGATTAAAAAATCTTTGAAATTTACTTGCACCCTGCGGAGCAGGTGCGGAATGTGGGCACGATCTACCAACTAGA
>JAKBAL010000367.1 GCA_021809225.1 Pseudomonadota bacterium
ACATGGCCACTGCCGTGGAACCTGATATAAAAAATGCAAACGGAAAGGAAAGCCATTGCCGCCAAAGGTATTTATTATTTATGAGCCCGTGGTAATATTTTCCAAAATCTTCTAAAGGAGATAAATTAATCATTTTATTTACAAGATTTAATAAAGCTTTCTGTAAAATCTTTCTATCCTCAAGAATGAGAGGATCTTCAGGAGCAAGAACGTAAACACTCCCAGGAGACGTCGTTGCAAGTTTTTTAGCAGGATTTTCTAAAGCATCTTTTATAATGTCCTTGTCACCCTTGGTAAAAGATGGATCTTCTTGAACATTACCCTCTTGAAATTCTCCACCCTCAGTCGGAAGAAAAGATAAAAGAATTTGTTTTTTTAGTTCTAAAACAGAAACTCGCTTTTCATCACTTCTTGCGTTCTCTAAAGAAATGGTCTCTGCTCCCTCGTCCGTCTCTTCCAGAGAAGGAGGTCTATAATCTTGCTCCTTAGTCCCAAGAAGGTTTCCTTCCTTTTCAACATCAAGTTCTTCGACTTGCGGGATTTTATTTCCTTTCAGATGAGAAATGACACTTCCAGCCCAGTCTAATATTCCAAGCCAAGGCTTTTGGCCAAAATCTTCTAAAAAAACCTGACTATTTCCTGCTTTTAGCTCATCAAGTGAAATATCATTTTCTAAATCAGGAGGAAGCAGAGGTTGTGTTAGATTTGAGTTGCGGGATGTAGCGGCACGTTTTTCAGATTCTTCCTCCTCCATCGCATGAGCAACATCTATCATGAGCATGGAGAAGATGATTAAAGTGGAAATTATTCTTTTAAACATAGTTTTTCCCTGGTCCCTTGCCTCTCGAGGGGATAATGTTTTTATCTTTTTCTGGCTAGAGCTTTACCTAGGCTTGTAAATTTCAAGCCGCTTTCATCAGCTGACGAATCACATAATGTAAAATGCCACCGTTTTTGTAATATTCTACTTCGTTTTCCGTATCAATACGGCATAAAAGCGGGATTGTCTCTTCAAGTCCGTCTTTGCGGTGGATACGCGCAGACATCTTCATTTTAGGGCGAAATTCCTTATCTTCTAATCCTTCAATATCAATGAGCTCAGAACCATCCAAATTAAGAGTTAAGCGCGTGACGCCTTCTATAAAGACGAGAGGTAGGATACCCATCCCGATAAGGTTACTGCGATGGATACGCTCAAAACTTTCGGCAATCACAGCTTTGACTCCCAAAAGGCGAGGTCCCTTGGCCGCCCAGTCTCGGGAAGACCCAGCTCCATATTCTTTCCCTGCTATAATAATCAAAGGAATTCCTTCCTCTTGATAGCGCATAGCAGCATCATAGATTGAAAGCACTTCACCATCAGGCATGTGGCGGGTAATGCCGCCTGTAATTCCAGGGGTCATTTCATTATGAAGCCGAATGTTGGCAAAAGTTCCTCGCATCATGACTTCATGGTTCCCGCGACGAGCCCCATAAGAGTTAAAATCTGTTACTTCTATATTATGTTCTAAAAGGTACAGTCCTGCGGGACTATCCTTTTGAATACTTCCTGCAGGAGAAATATGGTCCGTCGTAATGCTATCCCCCACAATCACAAGAGGACGCATTCCTTTTATATTCTTAAATGCAGGTGGTGTTTTGGGCATATTGTCAAAGAAAGGCGGATGTTTAACATAGGTACTGGATTTTGGCCAGGCATAGGTCAGGCCGCCTTCAATTTTCATATCTTGCCATTCTTCATCACCCTCGAAAACATTTTCATAGCGCTTTGTGAACATATCGGGTGTCAAACACGTTTGAATAACCTCTTGAATTTCTTTGTTTGACGGCCAAATGTCGCGCAAATACACATCCCGTCCTTCGCTGTCTTGGCCCAAAGGGTCATTGAAAAGATCAACAAGCATAGAACCCGCTAGCGCATAAGCCACAACCAAAGGGGGAGAGGCTAAATAATTCATTTTAACTTGGGGATGAATTCTCCCCTCAAAGTTACGATTGCCAGATAAAACAGCCGCCATTGACAAATCATGAAAATCAATCGTATTTGCAACAGCATCTGGAAGGGGACCAGAATTACCAATACACGTTGTACAGCCGTATCCTACTAAATCGAACCCGAGGTCATCCAAATCCTTTTGGAGACCTGACCTTTCATAATAATCGCTGACAACCTGACTGCCTGGTGCCAATGACGTTTTGACCCAAGGTTTAGATTTTAATCCCCTTTGAATAGCTTTACGGGCAAGCAATCCTGCTCCCACCATGACCGCTGGGTTTGACGTATTTGTACAACTTGTAATCGCAGCAATAACAACGTCCCCATGACCCAAAGAATAGGGTTCACCTTGAACAGAAATTTGCGTGTTTCCTCCCTTTTCCTCTTGATCAAGGATGAGTCGAGTGGAAGTCGCAGCATTTTTCAAGAGAATCTTATCTTGCGGACGTTTTGGTCCTGCAAGGCTAGGCTCTACATCTTCTAAGTTCAGAATAACTGTATCGGTGAAGATAGGTTCTTTTCCATGCCACAAGCCCTGAGCTTTGGCATAAGCTTCTACCAGCTTAATTCGATGAGGATCTCGTCCTGTAAATTTGAGATAAGAGAGGGTTTCCCCATCAATAGGAAAAATACCACAGGTAGCCCCATATTCTGGTGCCATATTTCCAATGGTCGCTCGATCTGCAATCGTCAAGTGAGAAAGACCCGACCCATAAAATTCAACAAACTTACCCACAACCCCTTTAGAGCGCAGCATCTGTGTAACGGTTAGAACAAGATCCGTTGCCGTTGTTCCTTCTTTTAGCTGACCGTCGAGTCGAAACCCAATCACATCAGGAATGACCATGGAGAAAGGTTGGCCTAGCATAGCTGCTTCAGCTTCAATCCCTCCCACTCCCCAACCAAGAATTCCCAGTCCATTGATCATGGTTGTATGACTATCTGTACCAACCAGTGTGTCAGGATAGGCCTCAAGCTTCCCATCCCGTTCACTAGACCACACAACTTGACCAAGATATTCAAGATTAACTTGATGACAAATCCCTGTCCCAGGAGGCACTACCTGAAAATTATTAAAAGCTTTTTGACCCCAC
>JAKBAL010000368.1 GCA_021809225.1 Pseudomonadota bacterium
CCCCCCATTCGCACAGGATCCCATAGAGATAACATAGCGAGGCTCAGCCATCTGATCGTAAACTTTTCGTAAAGCTGGCGCCATTTTATTCGTTAACGTTCCTGCCACAATCATCAAATCTGCTTGACGTGGACTGGGTCGAAAAACGACACCAAACCGATCCAAATCATAACGAGACGCAGCCGTTTGCATCATTTCCACCGCACAACAGGCCAGACCAAAGGTCATCGGCCATATTGATCCTGACTGCGCCCAAGCAGCTACTTTATCAAGCTGCGTGATGATAAAACCTTTTTGACTTACCTCTTGGCTAAGCGTTTCTAAAAGGATATCCGGATCTATTCCTTCGGGAATCGCTTGCAAACCATAACCAGCTTTTAAAGCTTCTGCTGGTAAAGTTAATTTTTTTACTCCCATTCCAAAGCTCCTTTGCGCCATTCATAAATAAATCCAACGGTTAAAATAGCTAAAAAAAGCATCATGGAAAAAAACCCATAAAGCCCTATGCCTTTCAAGCTAATGGCCCAGGGAAAAAGAAAGGCAATTTCAAGATCAAAAATGATGAACAAAATGGCAACAAGATAAAATCGCACGTCAAACTTCATCCGTGCATCACTAAAAGCTTCAAATCCACATTCATAAGGAGACAATTTTGCCGCATCCGGTCGTCGTGACCCACGCAAAAAGGATAAAAGGACTAAAAAAATAGACAATCCAAAAGCAATAGCCATAAAGACCAGAATATTAAAATAGTCTGCTAAGTTCCCATTTAGCGGCGTATTCATCAGCTGGCTTGAAGAAAGATCCACGCTTTGTGTCTCACCTATTTATTTGCTTTCATTCTTACAACGAAAGCGCCGGCTTGAAAACTGCAAATTTAAGGAATCTCCCTCTATTTTCTTGTCTTTCAGAATACGACCTCTTGCAGATTTCAAACGAGCAGATCCCGATAGCTTGTTCATCTTCGCTTTCTTTTTATAAAAGATTTTGCCTTTTCTTGACCGCTGAAAGCTTTGTTTCGTAATTCTTGAGTTGGCGCAATCTTCAAAGCCTTAGAAAAGTATTTAAGCCCCTCTTCATTATTTTTAGCAGCACAATAGGCATTCCCCAGCCCAATCTCTGCTTGGGCTTCAAGGGAAAGATCTCCAATTTCTTCTGCAATACTTTTAGCTGACCAAAAGTAACCCTCTGCTTTCTCATGTCGATGTGCCTTTCCTAGACATAAAAGGCGCCGATATTCTTGACGGAGATTTCGAGAGGAAAATGTTTGACTCAGTCCGGTAAGTTCATTTTCTTCTTCGGCTATGTCTTCGGCTGTTGGAGAGAAAAAGCCTCTTGGTGAAGAGAGTTTATCAGCTTCAAATTCTCCCTCTTCTTCATCACTCTCCGTCTCTACTTCCATAGAGTGGGTGAGCAATTCTTCTCCTTCAGAAGGCAAGACGTCGTCCATGTATGAGCTCTCTTCTTCATCATCCTCCGTCACTACTTCCATAGAAACCGTGAGCTCTCCTTCTGAGTCAGAGGTTAGATTATCTATGATCTGGGCTTTCTAAGCTGCCCACACCCTGACCGACCTTTTTGAGTCTTTTCCTTGGGCTTCTTTCTTGAAGGAAAGGTCTTTTCTTACCAATGACAAGAGTAGAACCAGGAGATGTTTTCTTAGTAGATTTTAGACGTTCGGTTTCCTTAGTCCGACCCGAAAGGTTTTTTGTTTTGTTTGCAGCTTTATAAACGTCGGTGTAACGCTCTTTAACCGTCATTTTTGAAAGAAAATGAGGCCGTCCAAGACTCTCTGGGTTAACTTCAGTAGATCCACGAGATTTTTTCCTTACGCTATTACATCTATCCCCATTCTCTTTTGATGGATGACTCGCCTGCATTAATAAGGATATAGCAAACGCACTTGGATCTTTGTCTCCTAGCTCAGCAGGTCGGTATCCATGATCAATAATCATTTCAGCCATATCCACGAGATAAGTCTTCGTACATCTGTTTTCAACCTGTTGAAATACCTTATAGGCTTCATCAAAATGGCCTAATACGACAAGTAATTTTCCTAAATAGATACGGGCGTAGTTTGCGAATCTTTTAAGTTTAGCCTCTCTCAATTTAGAATATTTTTTAATTATACTTTTCATATGCTAAGATAAATCGTTACCATGCCGATTCAAATGACTGACAGTTTCAAGAATAAGGTTAAGAGCTCTTGGAGAAGGGGAGAGAGGACTGTCCTATCTCCTCCTTTTTTTTGCGGAGTTAATAGAGTCAAAGGCGAGGGTGTTGCTGTTGTAGAAACGAAGGAATCTATTCTTTCAGGGTGACTCTGAGGAAGATAAGGAATATTTTGACTCTCAACAACAGGAAAATACGCAGGATAATTCACTTCTTCATTAAAATCTGAACCGTCCAGAGGTTCATCAACGTCTGAATCATCTAAGAAACTCACGGAAGGATCAGGAACGGAGGCAATATTCCTTCTTTGCTGTTCAAGATACAGTGTTTCTTAGTGTACAGCCTCTTCGCAAGCCTTTTTGTCAGTGCTATCAACTAAGAGATTAAATGATCACTATGATAAAGAGAGCGAACGTAAGGCCTTTCTTTATCCGAATAAAACGTGTGCATGAGAATGAGGGAGGAAGATGGATCATCTCTCACGTAAACATATAGATTTTTTTGCTGGATATGGGCCAAAGCATCTAATATCCCAAAAGTTTCCTCAGAGTTTGGAATAGCATTTCCGTTTCTAAAGCGATTCATCTCCAAAGGAAGAGCCCGAGCCTCTTCGGCATAAAACTTCAAATAGATCTTACGATTATCATCGTTCTGAGAAAATTCTTTTAAATTAGGAACTTCATTTTTTTCTTGGTGGTATATCTCTTTAAAGTTGTTACCTTCCTCTCGGAGAATGCTATTGCTAACAAATTTTTTAACTGTATTACTATTTAAATTACTTCGAATTAATTCTATCCCCTCTTTTCTTTCCAATCCAAAAATTCGAAAACCACAGGAACGTCCTGCACCAGATAGATAATATTCATGAAAATTTTCTTGAGGGCGGTTTACAACTGAATGAGGCTGAATGCGTTGAGG
>JAKBAL010000369.1 GCA_021809225.1 Pseudomonadota bacterium
CTCAAACTCAAAGAAATTAGCTACATTCATGCTGAAGCTTATGCTGCGGGAGAAATGAAACACGGCCCTATCGCTCTTCTTGACAAGGATGTTCCGGTGGTGATTATTGCCCCCTTTGATGACCTGTTTGAAAAGACAGCTTCTAACCTTCAAGAGGTCATTGCACGCAAAGCCCCAGTGATTGTTCTCACAGATCATAAAGGTGCTCAACATTTACCGTCTCTTTCAGAGAATCTCTTGATTTTACCACTAACAACATCCCTAACGGCTCCGATCGTATATTCCATAGCCCTTCAGCTTTTAGCTTACCACACGGCTGTTCTCAAAGGAACAGATGTGGATCAGCCCCGCAATTTGGCTAAATCCGTGACGGTTGAGTAGTTACCTTGAATTTTTTATTTTTTTGATCTTTCCTGAAAAGCTCATCTTAAAAATCCTCAATGGGTCGAAGCTTAAGGAGTGGGGCAGGTCCTATGGAGAGAGCCTTGTTTTGTAAAGTGATGGGAATCGTCAATATTCTTCCATACGTTTCGTCAGGGACACTAAAAAGATCAAGTATAAAGGATGCCGCAGCCGCATTTTTTTTCTTCACCCATCCCAACTTCACGATGTCTGCTAAAGCGTCCTGAAAGCCTACCACTTTGCTTGAAAAGGACCCAAGTGGGTACATATTCTTATCGAGCGTTAACGTTCCTTCCGCTCGTATACTCATGGGAGGCCATGTAAGCTTTAAGGAGCTGATCTCTATAACCCCTCCCCCATCTCGCCATTGAGCAAGCGATTGGGGAAAAGAATCCTTGGGTTGGTAGCCAGAAAGATTCGCCTCAAAATTGATCTTAAAGGGATGATCGTGAGGGGGAATATTTAATGGCTTTTCCAGATTAAGAACATTAGCAAAAAATGCAAACTTAAGATTTAAAAGATCACTCAGGTTTTTAATTTTTAATGATGTATTTTGAAAAAATACAGGTTGTGGTTGAGATCCAATGACAGATGAAATGCGGTTAACTGTAAAATCGACATCTTCAAGATTCCCCTGTGAATTAAGAGTGAAAATTCCTATCGTGCCTTCAAATTGTAAAACTCCTAAGGGAATAGGTGTAGTTTGAGGGATGAAAATCTTTTGATGTCCTGGAAAGGTGCAGGTTAGGGTAAAGAGTTGCCAAGGTCGGATAGAAATTTCCATGGCTTGGCCTTGCCATTCTAAAGATCCTTTGGGATTTTTAATATAAGGGTTTTGAAATATGGCTTTAAGGGAGAAAGGATTTCCAGTTATTTCAACCTTTGAATAAGAAACAGTATATCCTTTTTGTTTTAAGTTTGACGTAAGAGTATCAATACTTTTTTCAAGCCACCGCACACTATATTCAAAGAGAACGAACCAACTTATTATCAATAATGAGAAAAAGATAAGGAGGATTGCAAAAAGTTTTTTACGATTTAATAACATAAGCACGCCCCTCGCCAACAAGATCATTGGTTTTTGATTCGATTTCATTTTCGAGTATACGCATAAATTCTCGCCGGGAAAGGCCTGGTTCAATAGGTTCTAAAATTTCTAAGGTAATCTGCCCAGGGTACTTGATGAATCCTCGACGTGGCCAAAAGAGACCCGCATTATGCGCAATAGGAATAACGGGAATTTTCAAATGAAGATAAAGACTTGCGATTCCAGATTGGTACTCTCCTTTTTGACCCGGTTTTGAGCGCGTTCCCTCTGGAAAGATAAGAATGGGTTGTCCGCGAGATACTGCTATTTCAGCTTTTTTTAAAAGAGTCTTAAGATCTTGTATGCCTCTTTTCTTCGAACGCGATAAGGAGACCATATCCAGCTTTTTTAAATACCACCCAAAAAAAGGAATCCACATCAATTCTTTCTTTAGCACAATCGAAGGATCAGAAAAGAAGTAAGGGAACACGACAGTTTCCCATGTTGACTGGTGCTTGATAGCAAAGATGGCTGGTTTTATAAGAAGTCTTTTTTTTCCTGTAACTTTAATATGAAGTCCCAAGACATGTTCACAAATCCAATAACAACCGCTTGTCCAGACCTTCACGAGACGTACAGCAAAAGTACGTGGAAGGATAAAAACAGGGAGAAATAAAACGCAGCAAAAAAGGGTCCAGCCATAGAAGGCTCCGTTAAACGCAATTGATCTCAACCACACCTTCACGTCTTTATCCCCACTGTTAAAAACTCTTGCATACCTTCAAAAGACCGACGAATAAGAGCAAAAAGAAATTTATTATATTCCTGGATTACAAGACGTAAAGTGGAAGGATCAAGCCACCATTTTGATTTTAAAAAGCTTTTTCCCACCACGGGATGAGGGAGAATCTGAACCTCTGGAAGGAGATGACGCAACTCAAAAAGACTGCGTGGCATATGATAATTTGAAGTAATAAGCCTTAACGTATGAATGTGATGGTTATGAACCCACTCAGCAGTTTCCTCTGCATTACCCAACGTATCAAGGGCATCATATCCCAAAGTCATCTGAGATCTGAAGGGCATTTTGGCCACCATTTCAGGAAATGTTGAGCGAGGATTAACACCTGAAATCAAAAGATATTCAGCTTTTTTTTGTTCAAAAAGGGTTAAGGCCACTTTAAGTCGCGTTTTGCCACCGGTAAAAACAACGATACCCTCCGTTGAACTGGTCGTATCTTGGGGTGAAGAAGGTATAATACGTGTAAAAAGAACAAGTCCCACAAGCCAAAAAGTCCCACCTATGGCTGTTACCATTAGAAATCTTAGACTATACAAAAAAACATGCTTTAACATGTCTCCTCATCAAGTAGATGAAATACAGCTTCATAAAGGTCATTAAAAATGGTTACGGGCAAAACAGCATCCGGTAAACCCTGTTGTAATGTTTTAATCCCTTTTCCTGTTCGTACGAGAATACGCGGGCATTTAATTGCATATGCTGCTTCAAGATCGCGCAAGGCATCTCCAATTAAAATAGCCTCATGTGGTTTAACTTGAAAATGATCAAGAGCATCTAACAAAAGACCAGGATTGGGCTTACGATGAAAATTTTTAGACTCAGTGGATGTGCAGGTATATATTTTATCAATAAAGGCCC
>JAKBAL010000370.1 GCA_021809225.1 Pseudomonadota bacterium
TTCTAACATAAATGATTGTAGATTTATTGAAGGAAAACCATTCTGAAGGTGTTTCAACCTCTTGATCAACTTTTTGAATAATATCTGGCGTTACAAAATTCTCAAGCTTTGCAATTGTTTTAGGGGGGAGAAGGGGAGTATCAAAGCCATTCATAGCTAAGACTTGGTGTTCTTTGTTAATGAGAAGAAGAGACCCTTTAAGAGAATCAAAACGTTTCATGATCCGATTAAGTTCAATAAGACTGAGATCCATAGAAACACTTCCTAAAAATTCGTCTCTGTCATAGATGGGACAAGAATTCGTTACGATAATTCCTTTCTGATAACGACTTTCGTAGCTCGCACCATCTTGATAAGCGGGCGTCCAAAAATTGAGCCGATCCGGATTCATTTTAGGTGTGGCTCCCTGGAAGAAAAATTTGTCTTCGACGGCTTTGGAGTAGAGATTATAATTTAAGGGGGCCCAAGGATAAAGGTTTTGAAAGTGATTTTTGGATGTGTAATAAACCCATACGGAACCCCGATTATTTCTCAAAGCAACTTCAAAATGCGTATTAAGCAAAAGAGCCATGTTAAGTTCGACTTTTAAATTTTCTGAGAATTCCTCAATGGATCCGAGCCCTGAGAGATTGCCCACAATTGCTTTATCGATTTTTAAATTCTTTAAATTCAAATAATAATGTTTTTTCTTTACATCATTTTTAAGGTATGGAAATAAAGGAGATGTTTTTCCAAATTCTTTGATGTAAAAAAGATTGTTTTCAGCCGCTGTTTTAAGGCCATTGACATATCCTTGGATTGTTCGTGCTCTTAAGTTCACATTAGAGGTATGTTCATCTAAACGATTTTTAAGATCGGTTAAAACAAGATATTGATTGCGTTGGTATTGGAAATATTCAATTCCCAAAGTGATAAGGATCAGTGCAATACCTGTCAACAATACGATTCGATTATAGCCGTGACGAAACGGATTCATTCTGATAAATAAACCCCCCTTTTTATTTTTATTCATTATGAATGAAATTTAGGGCTTTCCGGATTGCTTCGGCTCTTAAGAAGCCTCGCAATGACATTTGTGGTGAGCTGTTGAAACTTACCCTTCTCCGTCATTGCGAGCGGAGCGAAGCAATCCAGTTTTTAAATTTTAATGCCCCATTTTCATTATGAGTGAGTATATCTTAACAAATCTACAGTTACACGTTTCTTTTCGAAAAACTATATCGAAAACTATTTAACCCTGAAAAAAAATTAGTGCTTCATTTATTAAGACGTTCGATCACACTCAAAATGACAGGAATTGTATTGACTGTTACAAGTCGTTGTTCCCGTTTCTGTAAACTTACAAGTACTAGGATTTTCCACTATTAACTTAGCACCTAATGTCCCGCCATTAGTATACTGACAGCTAAAATTTACCCATTTTGTCTCGGGGCTCGTGTCAATCGAAGCAGTTACTTCATTGTGCCACGTGGGTGCTGTAAACACTGGCGCTACAGAGCCTATCTTAATCTTTTTTGGATCAGGGCATGTCCCAAAAGATTTTGCTTGAACAGCTTGGGAAAAAGCTAAGATAAATATTCCGCTCATCAAAGTTAATTTTTTAGTCATTATTTAATGCCTTTCTGTTGTTAACTTTTAAAAAGGTATCGTAGTTTCCCTAATAAATTCTTAATTAGCGCTTCTTTTCAAAAAACTCTTTCAGCAAATGACCGCACTTTTTTTCTTCAACTCCCCCAATGATTTCAGGGACATGGTGGCAAGAAGACGCATTAAAAATGTGAGCACCGTGATCAACTCCCCCTCCTTTAGGATCGTAGGCCCCGAAATAAAGACGTCTGAAGCGGGCAAAACTTATGGCTTGGGCACACATAGGGCACGGTTCAAGTGTGACATAAATATCAAAGCCTTCAAGGCGGCTTTTCCCGGTTATTAGACAGGCCCGTTGGATCGCAAGAAGTTCAGCATGAGCTGTGGGATCTTTGCGCCGGACCATTTCATTATGGGCGGTAGCTATTATTTTTCCTGAAACCACATCAACAATGACAGCACCCACAGGCACTTCATTTTGCGAGAGAGCCTTTTCAGCTCCACTGAATGCGCATTCCATTGGCTTTAAAGTTAACATATGGCATAATTTACATTAAAGAGGAGTCGTACAGCAAGGGAATGCCTTTTCCATGGAATCAATCAAGAAAATGCGTGAAGAAACAGATAGCTTTGGCCCCATACTCGTTCCAGCTGATAAGTATTGGGGGGCTCAGACAGAGCGGTCCCACCAAAATTTCCGTATTGGGGTTGAAATTATGCCCTTGCCCCTTATCCGTGCATTAGGTTTACAAAAGAAAGCAGCAGCCCTTGTGAATATGGATCTGGGCGAGTTAGACCCCGTCCTCGGGAAAGCTATTGTGACAGCTGCAAAAGAAGTTGAGACAGGAAAGCTAGATAGCCATTTCCCTCTTGTGGTGTGGCAAACAGGCTCAGGAACTCAAACCAATATGAATGCCAATGAGGTGATCGCCAATCGAGCGATTGAACTTTTAGGAGGAAAGTTGGGATCAAAAAAACCTGTTCATCCCAATGATCACCTTAATTTAAGTCAATCTTCCAATGACACTTTTCCAACCGTTATGCATATTGCCACAGCTCTTGAAATTCACCGTCTGCTTTTGCCAGCCCTTGAAGGTCTTTATAAGGCTTTGAGGGATAAGGAAGATGAATTTAAAAATATCATTAAAATTGGACGAACCCATCTGCAAGATGCAACTCCTCTCACATTGGGCCAAGAATTTTCAGGGTATGCAATGCAAATAAAAATGGGGATTGCTCGCGTTAAAAACACCTTTCCTCATCTTTATCAGTTGGCTCAAGGAGGAACAGCCGTCGGAACGGGACTGAATGCAAATCCTAAATTTGCAGAAATGTTTGCCAAGAAAATCGCTGAGCTTACGGGGCTCCCCTTCGTGACCGCTGAAAATAAGTTTGAAGCGCTTGCTTCTGAGGATACGATGGTGGAGGTTTCAGGAGCGCTTAATATCCTTGCCATTTCCTTGATGAAAATTGGAAATGACATTCGTCT
>JAKBAL010000371.1 GCA_021809225.1 Pseudomonadota bacterium
AACCGCTTCAGCAGGCGAGATCCCCTCCACATCTACCTTATGGTTCAGTCCAGTCATTTTTTCTTCAGTGATAAAGCCAAGGATGGGATTTAAAGCGTTTTGAATTTCTGGGTGAGAGGCAAGAATAGTTTCTCTTATGACTGGGGCCGCGTCATAGGGGGGATAAAACTCTTTATCATCTGTTAAGGTGACCAAATTATGTTTTTGAAGTTTCCCATCAGTTGTGAAAGCTGCAATGACTTCAACTTTTTGATTTTCAATAGCAGAATACATAAGATTTGGATCAACTTGCATCATTTTTTTGAATTTTAATCCATAAATTTTGCTTAAGCCAGGAAAACCATCTGCTCGTTTTAGAAACTCCGGAGGTGCAGCGATTTCTAAATCATATGATATATGCGCAAGATCACTCAGCGAGTGGATGTGATGCTCTTGAGCAAAGTCCTTTTTAAGAGCAAGAGATTGAGAATTAGAAAATCCAAAGGGTTCAAGCCATAAAAGATTAAATTTTTCTTTATAAGCTGATCTGACTTTTTCAAGAATATTTCCTCCCGTAACCCTTTGAGGTTCTTTTAAAACGGTCATATAAGCTGTTCCAGAATATTCAGGATAGAGATCAACGTCTCCCTTTAACAGGGCGTGGTGGACAATATCCGTTGCCCCTAAATTATATTTACGAATGACTTTCAGGTCAGTTTTTGACTCGATCAATTGAGCCATGAGCTCAGCTAAAATATATTGTTCCGTGAAATTTTTGCTAGCAATAACAATGGAACCTGTTTTACTCCTCATCTGTTCTTTAAAAAGAAAGCTCCCCATTAAAAACGCGAGGATAAGGCAAGACATGCCTAAAAATATCTTTTTCATTCGGGGAAATTTAGGAGGCTTTGCTTTCCGATGGTTGAGTTGGGTTTCAAGATGGGAAATCCCATAATCAAAAGAGAGAGCCAAGAGAGTTGTTGGGATGGCTCCCAATAAAATCAAATATGAATCATTAAGAGCAAGTCCTTGGGTAATAAAATCCCCAAGACCTCCTGCTCCAATAAAAGCTGCAATGGTTGCAATGCCAATAGTCATGGCTGTTGCGACACGTACTCCAGAAATGATGACCGGAAGAGCAAGGGGGAATTCAACCCACCATAATTTTTGAAAATTTGAAAGCCCAAGTCCATCAGCGGCTTCTATACATTCTGGGGGGACACCTTTTAACCCTGTATAGGTGCTCCTTAAAATGGGATAAATGGCATAAAAGGTGAGGACAACAAGAGCTGGAGCATTTCCTAAGCCCAAAAAAGGGACCAAGAAGGCAAGCATTGCCAAGCTGGGGATCGTCTGAGAAACGTTCCCTGCGTTTAAGATGATATTCCGGAAGGGCGTAAAACGGGTGATACAGACCCCAAGAGGAATAGCAATTACAGAGGCGAAAAAAAGAGCAAGAGAAGAGAGAGAAATGTGCTCAAGCGTTTTTTCTTGAAGAGAAGAAGCATGCTCTCCTAAAAAAATGAAAAAATTCACTGAAAGCTCTCTCCCCTATTTCTAAAACCTGTTTGGACCAATTGTTCAACAAAAGGCGTTTTTGGAGTTTTACATAATTGGTCTTTTGTTCCAATTTGTTCTATTTTTCCTTGCCCCATGACAGCTATGCGGTCAGCAATTTTAAAAGCTTCAGCAATGTCATGAGTCACAAAAACAATTGTTTTGTTGAATTCTTTTTTTAGGTTTAAGATTTCATCTTGCAACTCACATCGCGTGACGGCATCCAAAGCCCCAAAAGGCTCATCCATAAGAAGACACGTTGAACCTGTTGCAAGAGCTCTAGCAACACCAACCCGTTGCTGCTCACCACCTGAGAGTTGGTCAGGATAACGATCAAGATAAATATCGGGATTCAGATGCATAAAGTCTAAAAGTTCACAAGCTTTTTTTTTGCGAAATTCAGGAGATCTTTTGTCAAAATAGAGAACGATTTCAATATTTTCCTTCACCGTCATATGAGGGAAGAGTCCAATTTTTTGGAAAACATACCCAAAAAACGTACGTCGTAGCTCTTTTATATTATAAGCTTCTATACATTCATCATTAATGAAGATAGATCCAGACGTTGGTTTTTCCAAGCCGTTGAGCATTTTAAGAAGTGTCGTTTTCCCACTCCCAGAAGATCCAATAAGCACAAGACTTTCACCCCTCTTAATCGTAAGAGAGATGTCATTAAGACTGAGTCTACCGTCTTCAGTATAAGCTTTTGACACATTTTTTAATTCAATGAGGTTTTTTTTATACAGGAAAATTTCCTTTATTTACTTTTTTTGAATTGTGCTCCCATAAAATAATTGAGTCAAGATCTGTAATGAAGAGCTTTTTCACGGAGCCTAGGTTGTGATATTTCACATTTTGTGAAAGTTCAACCGTTAGGCTAATTTTTTGAATTTTTAGCTTGTAAAACTCTAAATACTTACTTACATAAATACTATGTTATTATTTGGGAGATTTTTTGTGATATATAGATTTTTAAGCTTCGTTTTTATTGCATTTTTTTCATTCCAATCTTCTTTATTTGCTCATGGTGCTGGTATTATTCCTCTTTTTGATGATGGAACGGCCCTTATTGGGTTGGGACATCGAGGATGGGAAGATTTCGGAGGACATCTAGATAAGGGAGAAAAGTTTAAGCACGGCGGTTGGAGGGAATGTAAGGAAGAGACAGGGCATTATAGTTTTCCTAATATTACCTTAAAAGATGTTAAAAAATCTCCTTATACTCAGCGTGACTGGAGAACTTTTAGTTATCGCGAGTATTTTGTTCGTGTCCACGGACCCAAACCCTCTATTGAAAGCATCAAGGATAATGCAGCCCTAGCTACTCAAAGGCTCGGTGCTAAAGCTCATGTCGAAAAACTTGATTGGTGCTATGTTCCTGCTCAGGATCTTCTTGATGCTGCCCAGTCCCAACAGCAAACACTTCCTGGTATAAAGGGAAAATTGGCAGGCCCATTCTTCGGTACCCTCAAGGACAGGAAGACAAAAACCGCGTTACAAACTTTCATTAATTCGTTACAAAATCCAGCCCCTCAACA
>JAKBAL010000372.1 GCA_021809225.1 Pseudomonadota bacterium
ATTCATGCGCTTCACAGCGGACCGTCGAGGCTCCAGAAACTACAGAAGGGTTGAATTTGGTGGCTTTTGTGGTTTCTAGTTCAACTTCAATGGTGGGCTTACCACGCGAATCGTATATTTGACGGGCACTGAGGGTGAACTTTCCGCCTTGCATGATCATGCAGTCTGTGGGAGGGGTATCCCTTTATTAAATAGGGTTCAGGATGCAAAAGATTGGCTGTTGATTGAAGGAGAGAAGCTCAAGCCTCTGATCGATCCTTTCGCCTAGTACTCATTCGTAAGGACGATGCAGTAGGGTTAGTGGGCGAAGTAAGGCTACTAGTAGCAGGCAATGCTCGCACACTAGACCTTGTACTCCTCTTGACGGGCGAACTCTTGGTCTTCTTGGTCTTTTCGTCATCTTCCATGGGAAATAGGGCGATTCCACCACTGACATTGGTTCTAGAAGGACTGGCGGGCACCGACGATGATTCTTCTTGGGAAGCGACCGATGATCCAGAATGGAAAGAGGCGTGGGAAGCCTTTAATCGATCGAGATCGTAGTATTTGGATAGGAGTGACAGTATGGTTTCCCGGTCCATTGAGGAATCGCCCCATTCTTGTTGGATGCAGGCTATGCTGCTCTCAAATGAATTTGAGGGGAAGAATTTGAGGAAGGAATCGAGTAATTTTGCTTCTTGTTGCAAGGTGGTGCTAGTGGGATTGTTGAGATCGATGTTCATTGGGCGAGGAGGATGCTAGTGATAGATTGGCCGGGGTTGCCAGTGTCAAGAGTGAGAGTGTGAGTGTGAGTGTGAGTGTGAAAGAAAAACTAAAAATAATATTAGTTGGATGAAGATAAAAATTGGGGAAATTTGCAAAACTAGCCCCTGAAAGTTTCATGAATTGCAAAAGTAGCCTCTAGTTTGCATTTAATTGCAAAAGTAGCCTCTAGTTTCAAAGAATTGCGAAAGTAGCCTCTAGTTTCAAAGAATTGCAAAAGTAGCCTCTAGGGTAGGGTTAGGGTTATTTCACACTAGAATTTCAAGATCCAATTTCACCTGCACCAATTTGTAGATCTTGCATGGCAAATTACAGATCTTCAGTGAATTTGAAGTTCGGACAGCTTTGATGAAACCTTTGATTTCCAATCTTTAAAGATAATGAAATTCTTTTGACCTTGTGCAGATTTACTCGGATTGACGTAATGCCCCTTTGAATTAAAGATACAATGTTTTGCTTCCAACGTTTCGCCTTAGCTGTAGATATTAGCAACACAGTATAGCAGAGAGGATTTCAATGTCTACTAAAGATTGTAGAAGGCTCATTTTTGTGCAACTGATACTGTAGATAAGATTTTCGTACTCTAATTTGTATAAAGATTAGACAGAAGTTTTTCAATTGTTCTGGAAGTAGAATTAGAAAATTCTAATAAGCTTGCTAGTTAGTTAATAAAATATTGCTACTGTGCGCTTTCTCAACTTTGCCGAATCATTTCTTTGTTCCCTACAATCTGGAAGCTCGAATCTTTTATTCAAGAAGAGCGAGGGGGTTTCTATCAATAAAGAAATTAAGCTTTGGAGTAGCGAACGGTGCGTTCATTTAGTTGCCAAAGCCATGTGCATATAACTGAAATAACTAACAAAAGAGCTACAAACGGCATTTATTTATAGTAAAGAAGGTAATCGATTGCTTGAAATTCCGCAAGCTCATATTGGGAAATGTATCCCCTGCAAAGCAATTGCTCTGCCTGCTGACTTGCTTCTCTCCCAAAAATGGTGCTGTTGACATTTGCTTCGAAAGAAGATGCAATCAAGTTTGTTAGAGATGATAGTCTCGCCAATCACAAGCCTTTTGCTGTACATCGAAGCTCCAAATCAAGGTTTAGTGTCAGATGTAAGAATGAAATTTGCAAATTCAAGATGAATTTCTTCCTTCGGCCTACAGGAGAATTTAAGCTTACTAGTGCAACAGAACATAATTGCATTTGTAGCTCTGCTAGTACTTCATGCGATCACATTTCCCAATTTCTGGAGCCTCTTTCCACAGCTTTTCCCGAGCTCACTCCAAATCAGGCAAAGTGCCACCTTCAAATGGAGTTGAAGCATCAAATTTCATACTCTATGGCGTATAGAAGTATTAGAAACATAAAAAAAGGAAAGGATCATGAAAATGATAAGTCTTTTGAAAAGATTCTCCCTTTCATGGACTGGCATGTGGAGAACAATCCTAACACCGTTGCAAGAGTCCTGGTTGAGCAAGGTAGATTTCTGTTTTCATTCTTTTGTCCATCCATTTGTGTTAATGCCTTTAAGTATTCTTTGCCATTGATTTTTCTCGATGCGTGTCACTCCAAATCCTCTTACAAAGGAGTCTTGTTTCTGGCTAGCACTATTTCCCAAAATAATGAGATAGTTCCTCTTGCTCTGGGAATAGCCCCAGTGGAAAATGAATGTTTTTGGTCGCATTTCATCTTTGACTTGGAAAAAGCATTAGAACTTTCTTCTAAAACCAATTTGGTCGTTTTCAGTGACCGGGATAAGGGTATTCTTAATTCTGTTAATTCAATTTTACCACTTGCACATCATTCATTTTGTGTGGTCCATTTGGAGCGGAATATTAAATCAAAATTCAGAACTGATTTTGGGAAAATTCTTTGGCCTATGGCTAAAGCCCACAGTACGAGTGAATTTTCTTTTTTGATGGAAAAACTTCAGAAGATGTCGCCTGATGCATATGATTACATTTCAAAAATATCCCCTCAATGTTTTTCACTTCCTTTTTTTCCAGCGCCGAGGTTTGGCCATGTCACCTCAAATGTGGCAGAATCTTTGAATGCCTGGATGCGAAAGATTCGCTATTTGCCACCGCTTGCTGCCCTTAGTGCCTTCTGTGAGTTTGTTCAAAATTTATTTGTAAAGAAAAACATCTGTTAAACTTTACATTATTAATATATGTAAATAAGAATGAAATGATACTACTTTGGTAAAAAAAATAGATGTTTCACAAAAAATTGATTATGTTTTATCAGAAAAAATGTTATCAAAAGAAATGTCTGCAAAGAAAGCTTTTCAA
>JAKBAL010000373.1 GCA_021809225.1 Pseudomonadota bacterium
AAAAGCCGACGCTCTGAAGCATTTTTATGGATACCTTTTAAAAGATGAAAATCTACTGAAGGAAATTCAAAACAAAATCAATCAGGCGGTTCTTACTGGCAATACCTATCTCCAGCTCAAGGAGTTAACCCAACAATGGACGTATATGGATGATGAGAATGCAACGCCAAATATTACTCGCGAAGGAGTGATGGAATTACTTATTAAAGTGGGCCTTGTTGAAGAGGCTTCTCCAGGATCTTCATCCATCGCACCATTTTCATCATCATCTTCTTCATAAGAGAAGATGAAAGGTTGAGGATGTCTTTGCAGAGAAAGGCATATGTGTGCGTGAAGGTTTTGTTATGATCATTTGATTGGGGTCGAGCTGTTGTCCTGGCTTGTTTTAAACTAGAAAGTATTCTCGTAATTTGCTACACTTTAAAAAGAATTGGTTCTTTTGAGAGATTGCAAGGGCTCCTTTTTTATAAAGGAAGAGGAGAGTGAATTTCCTTCTTGATTTTAAAAGGAACACCTTGTAAAGAAGACAGCATAAGGTCCCCATCGTCTAGAGGCCTAGGACACCGCCCTTTCACGGCGGCAACGCGGGTTCGAATCCCGCTGGGGACGCCACTTAAGAGGATTTTAGAGAAGAGTCTATTCTCGGAGGGGGAGGATTTTGTAGTTCCTCACTTTCAAATCTGTTCTCTTTTCTATCCATAGCCATTTGTTCTTTTTCCTTTTTGGCATGATGAATTTTAGCAATAAAAGCTTTAAACTCATTAAAGGCAGCACCCGTGAGTTTTGTCTTGGGAAGTTGAGTGACTTTTTGTGGGTTTTCGTGTTTTCCATTGCGAATAAGTTCAAAATGAAGATGTGCCCCCGTTGCGTTCCCGGTAGCACCAACGTATCCGATAACTTGCCCTTGACGTACCTTACCGCCTGTGGTGACCCCTTTTGCAAAGTGATGTAGATGAGCATAGGCCGTCTTGGTGTTGCCAATATGGCGAATACAAATATAATTGCCATAGCCTCCATATTTATTACAACGCTCAACGATACCATCTCCTGCAGCCATGATAGGGGTACCAGTGGGGGCACCAAAATCAACGCCTTTATGCATTTTAGTGTATCCTTTGATGGGATGCTTGCGATTGCCAAAACCTGAATTAATGCGTGCCCCATCAATAGGTGTTCGAAGAAGAGCTTTCTGCACTGCTTCCCCAAGGCTTGTGTAATAGCCTGGAATACCACCCGAAGGCTGAAATCGATATATTTCATAAGGTTTATCTTCAAATACAAGTTTTGCATACAAAAGCTCGCCTGGACGTTCGTGACCCGAGTCTTCATCTTTGTAGGTATCATAAAAAAGAGAGAATTCAGTGCCGGGTTGAATATCGCGTTGGAAATCGACATCGTAGCTAAAGGCTTTGATCATATCATAGAGCATCTTAGGAGAAGCTCCCGCCTTTAGCGCATCAGCGTAAAGGCTTATTTTAATACTTCCATTAATGTTCGAATACTCATGTTTAAGTTCTTTTTTATATTTTGTAGCTTGAAAAAGGCCGCCACCCGTTCGGACAAGCTCAACATAATGGTCAAGGTCACTCCGGAGGCGAAGAAACTTGAGATCGTAATTTTCACCATTGGGCTGAGCGTCATAGATCACATAGACTTCTTGATCAATTTTAAGGTCTTTAGGATTAAAAACTTTGGTAAGAGCCGTAATGGCTTCATGAGCTTGAGAAGAAGGGATACCTAGTCTACTTAAAATATTGGCCAGTGTGTCTCCTTCTTTTAAGGTAAGAGTTTCATCATATGGCCCTTCTTCAACTTCCTCAGCTTCTCGACCGTCTTCAGGCATTTGTTGTGGTGAAACAATAGGGTATGAATGGATAAATTCAGTCTCGGGGAAATCTTTGAAAGAGACATAAAATGTGAGGCCATAAGCAAGTATAAGAGGAAATACTATGGCTATGAGCTTAGCTATACTTTGCTTCATCGACCCCGAGATTGTTTATACCAATGTAATGTAACTTTGCTTTTTTGGAGAATAAAGTCAAGTTCTTTAGAAAGATCTAACGCTTTGATATTTAGTTAATATTATGAATTGAAGAAATTTTTTTGCTGAAATTTAACAAGAAATTTCCGTATTATTTTTGATTTTTTTATAAATTGCAGAAAATCAAGCGGTTGCTGGGTGCATAGGATAGCAAATGTACTTCAACACATCCTTCAATATTATCTTTTTCTTTGCTTTACAATAGATTCTTTAATTCACCTATTATAAGCGTGATGTTGAGGCACATAATTAAAGTTATCCGTATGCGAGCCTTGGTATGGTGATGAAGGATTCCTAGACATGTCGTCATCCATAGCAGCAGAAGGAGGAACTCCCATTATACAAATACTAGTTGATAACACAGTATACCGGAAAAATTTAAGATATTTCGTAAACTCTCTTATTGTTGATTTTCTTACTTTTTTTATCTTCTTGCTTAATTATAATTCTGGAAATTGCTCTGGTCGTCAATAGAGTTACATTAAATAGAGAACACCTCAATATCTTCAGCCTGTTAATCTGCTTCCTTAGACGCACCTCGAGTATTTATAGATAAGTTATTGCGAAAAAAACGAAAATTATTTTTTCTCTGAACAAAAGCCAGGGTGTTTAGACCAATGGCAACCCGGTAATATAGCGCATGCATCTTCACGAAATTCACCTACACATTCAGGGCTCTGACCAGCACATCCAGCTGAAGCAGAATACCATTGACACTTGTTGCTTTCTCTACAAGCTTCTCTATCAAGCTCTTGGCACTGTATGATATTACTAGGTTGTGTGCACTTATCTAAAAATTGAATAAAAAAAGTGGTAACGTTCGATTGTGAAAAAGGAGCGTTACCATGGGAAAGTATTACATAAAACCAGAAGATTGGAAAAAGATATATGCGTTTTTGAAGACCCGGCAAGATGTCCGAGTTGGAAATGAAGAAAAAACAAGAACTTTTGGAGAGGCAGTTTATTTTATAATGCGTACAGGAGTTCAATGGCGTGAACTTCCA
>JAKBAL010000374.1 GCA_021809225.1 Pseudomonadota bacterium
GCTTGACCTCGAATTTTTAAAAGACGGGCTGTGTCCGTAAGGCTTAAAGAACCCGCTGCGCATAGAGCCGTATACTGCCCCAACGAATGTCCTGCAACATAAGAAGCTGCTTGAGAGAGGGGAAGTCCGCCTTCCTTCTCCAGAACCCGCATAAGAGCCATACTCACGGTCATTAATGAGGGCTGCGCATTTTCTGTGAGGATGAGATCGGATTCAGGGCCTTCAAAAATAATTTTAGTAAGATTTTGCTTAAGAACTTCGTCGACTTCCTGATAAACATCCCGCGCGCAACGGAAAGCGTCATAAACGTCGCGTCCCATGCCAATACTTTGAGATCCTTGTCCGGGGAATAAAAATGCTATCATGTTGTGTCTTTGCTATTGTTACTGTCTTCTTAAGACATGGAGAGAAGGTAAGAAGATGTCAAGGTTATAAAAATTAATCTTTAGAGAAAGATAAATTTATAAGTTTTCAATGACTAAAGCTCTCTGTCTTCTTCACTCCAAGACCGAACGACAGAAGGAGATCTGTAAAAATAAATTTCGTTAAGTGACTCTTCATATCGAGCTCCACACCCTTCTCCAAAAGCCTGATCAAAGGCCTTAGATCGCCCACGAATTTGGAAGTAACGGAAAGCCCGACTCAAAAAACCATTGTCTTTTTCAGGATCTGCACAAGTCACAAAGAGGAGGATAGCATTTTTCATTTCGCCAAGAAATTTGTGGATCCCTCCGAGATGAGTCATACCGAAAATACTCACTAAATTCTCATTCATGTCTCGGCTTTTTGCGGCCATTAATATTTCTCGTTTTTCAAACTCAGGACAGCTCTTAAAATTAAGGGGATAGCCAGAAATATCGAAGTGAGCATCCTTTGAAATTTTACCTCTTTTAAGAGCTTTAAGTTGACCGAAGTACCATTCCGAAGCCGCCTCCCAAAAGGGAAATGCGTGATCGAGGGCTGGATCACCAGCGATCACTGTGAAATTAAGACTTAGAGCATGCGCAATATTTGCCGTAGTCAAAAGAATTTTTTCATTGTTGGGATTTAAGAGTGCTATTGGATGGTGAAAGTTTTTTAACTCCTCAACTTCTCTCAAGCTTTCTGACATGTCCTTATTACCCAATTCAAATGATACTTTTGTAATATTCAAGCTTTTAGCTAATTTAAAAAGTTGTCTTTCCTGTATATGGCACTCACATGTTGTATGATCCTCTCCCCAAAAAACGATAAAATTTTTGCTTTCATCTTGAGCTTTCTGCCACTTCGAAACGAGTAGAGGAGCAACCCGTGAGTTAAATTGTAAACGTGCAAGCTCCACAAAATTCGGGTTCTCGCATTGAGGTATCAAATGTGGTGTTATCTCTCCTTGTTGATTTAAAACAAGGACGTCATCATTCATGTTATCAACTTCCTGAAGTTTATTTTTCAACAGGATAGAGTCAACTTCTATTGGGTCCCCTTCTCCAAACAAAATATCCTGAATTTTTTGAGGAATATATTGAAGAAAAGTTCGAATATGACCACGATAATTATTATGCAATTCCCAGCCAGCTTCTCGACAGCAAAAATAAGCTAATGATTTTCGCTCTTTTTGATAGAAATCGTCAATGTTATCATCAATGATATGGTTCATTAAAAAGATGCCAACGCATCCGCTGGCATATCCAAATGCATGCTTAATTGGATCGGTTGCAATTTGGTAAAGATGGGCTGCGCCAAAGGCATATGCAATGAGTGTTTCGTATGTTTCTTGAAAAGGGGTTGGAATGATTTTCCTTCCTAACGCATACAAAATTTGGGGTGAATTATGCTGCGTCATAACAGACACAAAATTCCCCAAAAATCCAAAAAAAGTAAATGACTCCATCGAAGTGTAAAGAGCTTTTCCAATAGTTAAAGATTGATAGGTCCAACTTCTCTTTAGCTCTTGGTCAGCTTTCCAGAGAGCTGATAATTGTGTACTTAGGCGCGCTACATGGGTAGTTGGTTGGTGATTATCAGGGTGATGAGCGTTAGATACATCAAGACCTAGAAATGTAATTAAGAGGAAAAGTACAATAAATTTTTTAATCATATGATTATTAACTCCCATAATTATCATGCATTTTTTTCCTGCTCCCCAACCTTCGCCTTATATAACTTCGACAGTCCTTTAACAGCTCCTACCCATCCCAAGCCAACACAAACAATGATGCCAAAGAGATAAGGAGAAATGGTGAGCTGACTTCCGGCAGTGAGGGTTAAGAGCATAAATTGGATAAACCCACCGCCAGATTTGCCCACGCGGCCGCCGATAACATCAACGGCAGCTTTTCCCTTTACTTTCAGCTCTTGATCGAGAGGGATGTATGCCATTTCTTTGGTGGGATCAAAGAGGGAGTATTTGGTTCCTTTGCTCAAGATATTTTGAGCTGCACCTATCATGACGGCCATATAGAGAGAGGTCACCCCAAAAAAAGCTACAACATCATTCAGGCTCTCTTGAAAGAGGATAAAGGCAAAGAAAAGAGCACTCGTAATAAGGACCATAGCGGGTGTGATGATGGCTCCCGTAAACCAACCAAAGCGCCTGACAATTCCTTTTGTGCTTAAAATAAAAAGGATGGTTATAATTCCTGTCCAGAACGAGAATCGTCCCATGAAGGCGAAATAATCATTCGAGTGAGGGAGATAAGTTTGAAGTTGACTCTTCCAGGTTATGTCGATGAGGTTCATCGAAATTCCATAGCTAAGCAGAAGCATAGCGATAAAGCCTAAGTATTTTGAAGAAAGGATGACCCTCAGGCTTTCCATGAGGGAGAGCTTTGGTTTGTCCTCCTTGCTCTTATTACCTGCAGCATCATAGAAGGCTGGGTCCGTCAACACATAACGGTTCATCCAGGCATAAACAGCGATAATGCCAAGGCCAACAGCGACGCATTCGCAGCGTGAAAAGCACACGCCAGATCACGCGCGCGATGAAGATGGTCTCGGCGGCCAAGCTCCGTCGTGCGCAGGAACGCGCGATCTCTGCCAGGCCGTATGCGCTGCGAATCGCC
>JAKBAL010000006.1 GCA_021809225.1 Pseudomonadota bacterium
TAAATAGGATATAAAGTATTTTCATTTTTTTTCCTCTGTTAGATGAGGACAAGACTATATTAGGGTAGTTAAAAAAAGATTAAGACACTCATTAAATGATGCTATAAAAAACCTATGTACTTTCAAGATGAACGATATTTACATCTCAAGGCCTTAACCTACAAATAAAAGTCCTACCAGTCTCGTCTTTGCGAGGCTCTGAAAGAGACGAAGCAATTCAGTCTTTTCTTGGGTTTTCTGGATTGCCGCGGCCCCTACGGGGCCTGGAAAAGACGACTGAGTGCTTGTAGGCTATTGCCTTCGTTTACATCTTACGGATTCACCTTTTTCTTTTGTTTTGTCTGCAAATGCATTAAAATCACGATAGCTAAAACGCGTTAGGGTGTCTTTTACCTTGCGGTATGAATGAGATCTTGATATAAAACCTGAATCTCTAGCTAGGCAAGGGGAAGACCCGGGCATGCCGACCTAGAAGAAATCTCTGCAAAAGCAGGGACTTGTTCATACTAACGAAGAGAGTAAGAAAATGCCCAAGATGAAGACGAAAAGTAGCGTGAAAAAGCGCTTTCGCCTGACGGCGACCGGTAAAGTCATTATGGCTCAAGCAGGTAAACGACATGGAATGCGTAAGCGTTCCCCAGAAACGCGCCGAACACAGCGCGGCACCACAATCATGAGAGAGTGTGATGCTAAAATTGTACGTCGTTTTATGCCCTATGGTATTTAGGAGGAGTGAATAATGGCACACGTTAAACGCGGCACGACGACTCACGCTCGTCACAAAAAGATCCTGAAGCTTGCAAAAGGCTATCGGGGACGTTCTAAAAATTGTTTCCGTATTGCAATTCAGCGCGTTGAAAAAGCGCTTCAATACGCTTATCGCGATCGCCGGAATAGAAAGCGTGACTTTCGCGCCCTATGGATACAACGTATCAATGCAGGCGCGCGTGAGCATGGGTTGACCTATTCGAAGTTCGTTAATGGCTTAACCAAAGCTGGGATCGAAATTGACCGGAAGGTTTTGGCTGATCTTGCAGTTCATGAACCTCTCGCTTTTAAGTCAATTGTGGATCAAGCTCAGAAAGCTTTAGCGGCGTAATAAAGTCTTAAGGTGAACGTCATTCCGGGATTTAGAAAATCTTCGTGAAGCTCTGCAAAGCGGTGTTGAACATAGATTTTCTTAATACCCGGAATGACGCATTAAGAGTAATGTGAACTCATAAAAATCCACGTTGTAAAGGTCCCTCAACATGCAAGACATACGCACCTTCGTGCAAACATCCATGGCCTGGCCATTTGAGGAAGCGCGTAAAATTCTTCATCGCCTTGAAGGTAAGCTTCCTTCGAAAGGCTATGTCTTGTTTGAGACAGGCTACGGCCCTTCCGGACTGCCCCATATCGGTACCTTTGGAGAAGTGGTTCGCACGACCATGGTTCGTCAAGCGTTCTCCCTTCTTTCCGAGATTCCAACAAAGCTATTTGCAGTTTCTGATGATATGGATGGCTTGCGAAAGGTGCCGGATAACATTCCTAATCCTGAAATGATTAGGAAGCATCTTGGAAAACCTTTAACTCGCATTCCTGACCCTTTTGGGACCCATGAAAGTTTTGGCCATCATAATAATGCGCGGTTAAGGGCCTTTTTGGATACCTTTGGATTTGATTATGAATTTGTAAGCGCCTCTGAATGTTATTTCTCCGGTCGTTTTGACCCAATGCTCCTTTCAGTTTTGACCCATTATGATGAAATTATTAATGTTATTTTGCCGACCTTAGGAGAAGAACGACGGGCGACTTATAGTCCATTTTTACCTATTTGTTCAGAGACTGGTCAGGTTCTACAGGTTCCCATTGTTGAGCGTGACCAAAAGGCAGGTACGATTATCTATAAACGGGAAGATGGAAAACTGATCGAAACGCCTGTAACAGGCGGTCACTGTAAGCTTCAATGGAAGGTTGATTGGGGCATGCGCTGGGCAGCCTTTGACGTTGACTATGAGATGTCAGGTAAGGATCTTATTGATTCCGTAAAACTGTCGAGCCGCATTACGAAAATTCTTGGCCATAGACCTCCAGAAGGTTTTAATTATGAACTTTTCTTGGACGCAGATGGAACGAAGATTTCAAAATCGAAAGGAAATGGCCTTACCATTCAAGAATGGTTGCAATATGCTCCAGAAGAAAGCCTGGCATATTTCATGTACCAATCACCGCGTAAAGCCAAGCGTCTTTATTTCGATGTGATTCCAAGGGCCGTAGATGAGTATTTGGGTTTCTTAGAAAAGTTTCCTGAGCAATCTCTTGATCAAAAGCTCAATAATCCAGCTTGGCATGTGCATCATGGTAACCCACCTCGAGAAGAGCTTCCTTTAAGCTTTGGGATTTTGCTCAACTTGGCGAGTGTTACCAATACGGAAGACAAAAATGTCTTATGGGGATTTATTAGCCGGTATGCGCCCGATGCAAAACCAGAAGCCATGCCCATGGTGGATCGTCTTGTGGGATATGCGATTGCTTATTATCGGGATTTTGTAAAGCCGCATAAACATTATCGCACGCCAACGATCGAAGAAAGAAAAGCTCTTGAAGATCTGGCCATAAGTTTAAAAACTGTAGCCTCCGATCCAGAGGCGATTCAGACAGAAGTCTTTGAAGTGGGAAAACGGCACAATTACACAAATCTTCGAGAGTGGTTTAAGGCTCTTTACCAAATCCTCTTAGGTCAAGACGAAGGTCCCCGTATGGGGTCATTTATTGCACTTTATGGTATTGACGAGACAGTCGCCTTGATTGAAGAGGCTTTGAAAAAGGGATGACGACCGGGGGGATGGTTGTTACGTGTTATTTCGTGGTCAAACCAGTAGTTACATTGCTTTTGAAGAACTGGAATACCAAATGAACCTATCTCATACATTATAACGTGTCAGATTTTCAGTCCAACATTTCCTGGCCCATTGCAATATTTCGAGGTTTCTACCGCCGTTGTCCACGCTGTGGGAGAGGGAATCTTTTTAAAGGCTATCTTACGCCTAAAGATAAATGTCTGATCTGTGATCTAAATTTTGAAGACCTTAAAGCCGATGACGGCCCCGCTTACATAACCATGGGGCTCGTCTGTCTTTTTATTGTTCCGTTCTTTTTTATCATGCAGGCTATTTATGAGCCTCCCCTTGGGATTGCTCTATTGATTAGCTTACCGCTTACACTCGCTATCATTCTTAGTCTTCTCCCCCTTATTAAGGGGGCTTTTATGGCCGCTCTTTGGAAGAGTGCGGGGAAGACAGAATGATTCCTGCGCTAAGAATTTAGCGACGTATAAAGGTTATTCCTCCTTGATCGTCTCCATTGGTTGAAAGACAGGGCGTGGTGCATCGTCTGGTAATTCAGTACCATGAAGAAAAGGTACATCAGACTTCTTACCTTGACCCAATCCGTCTATGGTATCTAAAGATTTGTGCCTTTTTTTTACTTTTGGTTTCGGTTTTGATTTTGATTCTGAACTTACCCTTAGTTCTGAGTGAGCACGCGTCCTTCGAGTCTTAGAGGATGCCACAAAAACTTCCTCTTTAACTGGAGTCTTTAGAGAGGATGCGTTTTCCTGCTCCTCCATTGCATTTGCAATAGAAACTGTGGAAAGAAGGGATAGAGTCATAAGAATAACATAACGTTTCATTGGAACACCACTTTCATTAAAAATTTAAAAGTGGACCATAAACGCTGAACGCAACCTATGCAATTAAAAAACAAATTTATTTATCTGTTTTGGAGCAGATAAGATAAGCTTAAGCGCTTTTCTTCATAACGGCTCCAATGTGTTTATCTCCCCGAGCTCTGGCCAAATCTTCCTGACGTTGACGTTGGCGAGCGGATTCACGTTTTTTAGGAGTTAGGGTAGAATGGCAATGGGGGCAGGAAACACCGCGCTCGTAGAGAGGAGATGTCATTTCTTCCTTAGAGATAGGATGTCTGCATCCATGGCACAATTCGAAACGACCAAGTTGGAGCCCATGACTGACCGCAACGCGGTCATCAAAAACAAAGCACTCTCCTTCCCAGAGGCTTTCTTCGGGAGGAACAGTTTCAAGGTATTTTAAGATGCCGCCCTTAAGATGATAAACTTCCTCAAAGCCTTGTGATAAAAGGTAGGAAGATGCTTTTTCACATCTTATACCGCCGGTGCAATACATAGCAACGCGCGGATGTTTAGAGATATCAAGGGTTTTAATATATTCGGGAAACTCTGTGAAAGAGCTGGTTTTGGGATTTAAAGCGCCACTAAAACGACCAATTTTGACCTCGTAATCATTGCGGGTATCAATGACAAGGATTTCAGGATCAGAAATAAGATCATTCCAATCCTTTGGGGTGACGTAAGTGCCGACCTGCTTGCAAGGATTAACTTCAGGAACTCCTAAAGTTACAATTTCTTTTTTTAAGCGCACCTTCATGCGATGAAAGGGCATTTTCTCAGCCCAGGATTCCTTATACTCTAATCCTTTACAGCGGGTTTCAAGAAAGGATTTTAGGATATCAATGGCTTCTCTTGAGCCAGCAACCGTTCCGTTAATCCCTTCTTCTGCAAGCAAAAGGATCCCTTTGATTTTATGTTTCCCACATAAAGCCTTTAGAGGGGGTTGGAGCTCCCGAAAATCGGGGAGGAAAATAAATTGATAAAGAGCCGCAACAATTATCTTAGACATCACATCTCATTAAATTAAGTTATTGTTTCCTGAAAATAATCTTTCTGAAGGGTAAGTGCAAGGTCTTGCGTCTTTTATCTCCTTGTGATTTACTTCATTCTTATAAAAAGAGGCGTATTTAGGTGGCGTACCCTCGTTTTGTTTATAGTAGCCATCATAAGGATATGAAAAAAAATGAAAAAATCTCTTCTTAAGTCAATAAG
Source organism: Pseudomonadota bacterium (assembly GCA_021809225.1). The sequence goes on from JAKBAL010000006.1 coordinate 4,904, forward strand.
TCTTGTTGCCTTTTTAGCAGCCTCAACTCCTACATTTGCGGCTGATCCTGTAGTGGCGGTAGTTGATGGGCAGAAATTTACCTATACCCAAGTTATGGAAGCTAAAGCTAGCCTTCCTAAACAATATCAAGCTGCACCTGATGATAAACTTTTCCCTGTTCTCTTGAATCAAGCCGTTGATACTTTTTTGATTAATAAAGCAGCCCTTGCTTCAGGGGAAGCTCAAAAACCTGAAGTTAAAACAGCTATTCAAAAAGCAACAGAAGGAATCATTGCACAAGCTTATCTTTTAGAGAAAGTGAAAGGCACTATTACGGACGCAGCTGTTCAAGCTAAATATACTGAAGTTATTAAAAACTTTCCTCAAGAAAAAGAAGTTCACTTAAAACATATTCTTGTGGATAATAAAGAAACAGCTCAAGGCGTTATTAAGGCCTTAAAAGGGGGCTCTGATTTTAAAAAGCTTGCTCAAACGAAATCAAAGGATGAGACAGCGAAAGAAGGGGGCGATCTTGGCTTTTTCAGAAAAAGCGAGTTACCAAAAGAACTTGCTGATGCGGCCTTTGCCTTAACACCAGGATCCTATAGCCAAGAACCTATAAAGACAGATTTTGGCTGGCATGTTTTGAAAGTTGAGGAGTTTCGTGATGCGAAGCCACCAAAATTTGAGGAAGTTCAAAAGGAACTTAAATCTCTCATGACCCAAGAAGCAGTCGTGGCTCTTGTGAAAGACCTGCGTTCCCATGCAAAAATTGAATTATTTGATAAGGCGGGTAAACCTTTACCTCCAGAGTCAGAGAAACCTGCAACTCCTGCTGCTGGGGCACCTGCTCCTGCGGCTCCAGCTGCACCTGCACCTGCCGAGAAAAAGTAAACTAACGCATACGAATAAGGGGAATAGCTCGAAAGGCTATTCCCTTTTTTTGTGGAGGCGAATCATTACAATTTCTCTCAGCATTAGGTTTCGCGAACAAAATTTTAAATATCGTCTTAACTGTCCTCATCCTCATACTTTGCCGTTACAAGAGGAAGTGAAGAATCAAGATCACTGAAAGTAGAGCGGTCTCCAAACATTAGTTTTTGGAGTATTTTCTGAAGTGTTGGTTTTTTTCCTTCTTCAAACGACACCTTATAAACTTGATCAAAGATATCGGTCGTCCAATTGCCAGGGTTACCAGCTCCTAAAGCAACAACGATCTTCCCTATTTTTCCATGAGACCAACAGATGAGTACGGTTGAATTGTCATATTTAGGATTTGTGAGCAGCTCATGAGCAAGTTCTTTGGTTTCTTCGGGTTTGAAGTCAATATTGAGAGGAAGGTTATAATAATTGGCTATAGAGGAGCACGTTTGGAGGGGTCTTACTGAACCATTGATTGTTTGCAAACCCGAAGCAAAAATATGAGAAATGGGGGGATTATTATATAAGGAAGTATGTGAAAAATAATAGGGAAGGGCACTTGCTCGTTCAAATCCTTTTAAATTGAGCTGGTTTTCACCTGGAGTTTTTTCAGCATGGCGAATCAAAATCACATTCTTTGGAACAGCCACAAGTTGGGATGAAATCCCCAAAAAAAGACTTATACTCATCACACTTAAAAATGCCTTGTTTCTAAATAGTTTCGTCCCTTTTAGGGGCTCGCAATGGCGATCCCCCTCACTCATCATTGCAAGGCTCTGAAAGAGCCCAAGCAATCTAGGTATCTTTCGTTGATTGAGTATAGAAGTAGGCAACAGCAGCTTGTTTTCGCGTGCTTTTCTCTCTTGCTCAAGTATCATGAAGACATATCTGGACAAGGAACGGGAGTTTGTGAGAGAGGGTGGGGTTCATCTTTAAAGCTTGCTCTATCCCCAAATATAAGTTCTTGCAAAAATTGTTGAAACTTGGGTTTGGTATTCCCTTCAAAGGTAAGCATGTAAACTTGGTCAAAGACATTTTCCGGCCAAAAACCAGGATCCTTTCCGCCAAAAGCTATGACAAGGGGGGCAATGTGTTTGTGTTCCCAACACATTAAGACTGTTTTGTTATCATATTCTGGATTTGTGAGGATTTCTTTCGTTACTTCTGCTACCTGATATTGGTTAAAATGAGTGTTGATGGGTAATTTTAAATAGTCTGCAATGGGTTGGACCGTTTGCTTGCACCGGACGTAAGGTTGAGGCTTATTATCACTATAGGCTGCAAAGATATGTGTGATGGGTGGCATATTATAAGTAGACGTTCCAGAAAAAAAATAAACCAAAGATGCAGCTCTTTCCAAGCCTTGAAGAGATAAGCAAACTCCCTTAGGAAGGGGTCTATCAGCATGGCGTATCATAATAATTTTTTTGGGAGTCGCAAGAGTACTTGAGGTGATAATAACTATAAAGAAAAGAAGAAAAGTCAGGTTCTGTGAAAAAAATCTAAACCACCCCATCATTTTCATGACTCCATCTGGGTGTCATCCTCACCTCCGCGAGGACAAAGGAAGGGTAGAGAGGGCTGCAACAATGAGGAGTTATTTAAGGGTTGCGCTACTATATATTTTTTTTTCATGAAGTTTTTCGTTTCTTGTTAACTTGCGTGGAAGAGCGATTTTTCTTTTTAGATTGTTTTTTGGGGAGGGGTTTTTTAACAACCGTTTTCTTTGGAGAAATTTTTTTAGAAGGCTTGTTTTGAGCAACAACCTTTATTTTTCCTTTTATCTTTTTTTTCGGAGCTTCTTTTTTATTCTTAGGTTTTTTATGAATATTTTTTTGAGGAAGGGGTTCTGTTTCATCAATGAAATCTAAAAGATTATCTACGGAAGTATACTTAGCTTCTAAGGGTTTAATCTTTCCTGCACTTGATAAATAAACGGCTTTGCACAATTTCCCTTTTTTAGCAGGTTGTGAAATTGTGGGAGCTTCTGATGGACCTAAAGCATAGATTAAATCATCAATGGAGGCATATTCTTTAATATTCTGAAATCCTCTGTTTCCCTTAAGCCATGCGTGAGTTTTTTCAAGAAGATGGGCTGTTTTTTTATCACGTGCTTTGGAACTCTCCCCGCCCAAAACCACAGCAATAATGCGGCGATTATCTCGGATCATCGTTGCTGATAAATTAAAGCCAGAGGCATTTGTAAACCCTGTTTTGATACCGTCTACTCCTGGAACTTTTCCGAGGAGATGATTGTGGTTTTTATAAACTTGGCCTTTATAAGCAAACTTCAGCGTATTAAAGAGAGGAAAAAATTCTGGAAAGTGCTTATAGAGTGCACGAGATAAAATTGCCATTTCTCGTGCCGTGGTTAATTGTTGCTTGTGGGGGAGGCCTGACACATTCTTAAAGACCGTTTTTGACATGCCTAATTTCCGGGCTTGTTGTGTCATTATATTTGCAAAATTTGATTCAGTCTTTCCCAAAGTTTCCGCCAAAACAACAGCAGCATCATTGGCAGATTTTGTAACAACACCCAAAATCGCTTGTTTTACTGTGATGGTTGAACCCGGCTTTAACCAAAGTTTGCATGGCGCTTGCACGGAAGCATGTTTAGAAACAGGAATGGCTTGATCGTACTTAAGCCTCTTATCTCGAAGGGCTTTAAATGTTAGATACAGGGTCATCATTTTCGTCAGAGATGCGGGAGGTGTGAGTGTATCTGCATTATTTTCATGGTGAACAACACCTGTTTCTGCGCAAATGACAATGGATGCTTTTGTTAGCGCCCACAGGCCAGAACTCCCTATAGTCCAGAAAATAAAAAATAAAAAAATAATTTTCACTACTTGGTGGTGACAAGTCTGCATCCAGCTGAACCCATAGTAAATTTTATGATAACTTTACGTATAACACATGATTTATGGCTTTTTGTCTAGCATTTGGTGGAGGGGTTGATTAATTTTTCTCTTACGCGTATGAAAGCATAAACATCTGGAGAGATTTTACTTATGATTGTCGTTTTTGGCTCGCTCAATATCGATATGCTGATGCAACTTGAAAGTTTGCCTCGCGCTGGTGATACAGTTCTTTGTCCCCATTATCTAATGATTCCAGGAGGAAAGGGGGCTAATCAGGCTGTTGCTGCCGCAAAGGCAGGGGCTTCCGTAAAGTTTTTTGGGAAAGTGGGGGACGATGAATTTGGTCGTATGATATTAGATTCCTTAGAAGATACGTCAGTTGATTTGGTAGGGGTTTCAGTAAGCAAAGAATCCTCTACAGGATGTGCGACTGTTTGCGTTGATTCTCAAGGCGAAAATATGATTATCGTTGCAAGTGGCGCTAATCTTGATGCACGAGAGGCGGAGATCCCTGATTTTCTCTTGGACAAGGGAACGACTCTTTTACTCCAAATGGAGACGCTTGTTGATGAAAATTGGAAACTCATACGGCGAGCTAAAAAATTTGGAGCTCGCATCGTTTTAAATCTCGCTCCTGCTCAAGATATTCCTCAGGATGTTTTAAAAAATTTAGATATTTTGATAATGAATCAAAATGAAGCGAATCTTCTTGCACTCTATTTGGGGTTTGAGGTTATTTCTCCCACTGTTGTGGCTAAACGTGTTGCTGCGCATTTTGGTATGACTTGTATTGTGACACTAGGGAAGCAGGGAGCAATGGCATGTACGCCCGAAGGAACGTGGGAAATCAAATCGATGGAGATTGAAGCTGTGGATACAACTGCAGCGGGTGACGCCTTTGTTGGCGTTCTTGTTGCAAGTTTGGATAGTGGAATGGACTTACCACTTGCGTTGAGGCGTGCTTCTGTCGCGGGTGGTCTGGCTTGTTCAAAGAAAGGCGCTCAAATGAGTCTTCCGACGAACCAGCAAATTGAGGAAAATTTAACAAAAGTTACGCTTCCGCGACGAATTGTTTAAGGATTATACTCAATCAATATGGGAATTGGGTGTTGAAACTTTTAAAAACTGGATTGCTTCTTTTCTTTCAGAGCCTTGGAATGACGAACTCCCTAGCCGTCACTGCGAAGGCAATAGCCCGAAACAATCCAGTCTTTTTTCTTAAATTCATTGAGAACATATAAAAAAAGAAAGGCTTCATGAGATGCTTTTTGGGGATAAATTAGTTCGATATTCTGGTCTCGAAGACCTATCATTTCAAGATGAAAAGACCCTTATTGAATCTTTGCTAAAGGAACTTAAATCCTTAGAAGATCACCGTCTCGAGATTGCTCTGCAAGCAAAGGGCTGGATTGAAGCTTTGCAGAAGACTCCCCTTCAATCATTTAACATTCAAAAGTTTTTACAGGCTTTTCCTTTGACCCATGAAGAAGGTCGTTCTCTCATGTCTCTTGCAGAGGCTTATCTGCGTATTCCCGATTCTTTTACAGCTAATCTTCTCTTGAAAGATAAGATTTCGGGCCGTACGTGGCGTAAAAAAGGACTTAAGGAAGACGAATTAGTTAAGGTGTCAAGGTGGGGCCTCGATTTTATGGGTTATTTGCAAAGCTCTTTCTGGGGATCTTTGGCTCAACCTTTTAATAATCGTGCTTTTAAAATTTTTATGCATCTTTTAAGTCGTGAATTTATTTTGGGTCAAACTATCGAAGAAGCCCTTAAACGAAGTTTAAAATCCCCCGAAGATCGTTTTTCCTTTGATATGTTGGGTGAAGGGGCACGAACCTTATCAGCAGCTAAAGCTTATAAGGATGCTTATAGCCACGCCATTCAAAACATTGGGAAGGCACAAGGAAAAGATCTCTCTTTTTTTGAGAGGGATAGCATTTCAGTTAAACTTTCTGCCCTTTATCCTCACTATACTTATTCTCATCATGAAGATGTCATGAGTGATCTTCTCCCTAATCTTATTGAGCTTTGTGTGCTTGCACGAGATGCAGGTCTTTCTCTTACCATCGATGCAGAGGAGGCTGCCCGTCTAGAACTTTCCTTAGATCTGATGGAAAAAGTTTGCCTAACGAAAGAGTTGAAAGGGTGGGATGGATTTTGTCTTGCTGTCCAGTCCTACAATAAGTGCGCCCCTGCACTTATTGAATGGGCGCAGGCCCTGAGCCGAAAGACAAAATCACCGCTGACAGTGCGTCTTGTAAAAGGGGCCTATTGGGATACAGAAATTAAAGTGGCCCAAGTAGGAGGATATCCTGAGTATCCAGTTTTTACCCGTAAAGCTGCAACAGATCTTTCCTATTTGGTTTGTGCTAAAAAGCTTTTAAAGGCAAAGGGAGCCCTTTATCCGCAATTTGCGACCCATAATGCTTATACAGTTGCAACTATTCTTGAGATGGCAGGCGGACGGGCTGATATCGAATTTCAACGCCTTCAGGGTATGGGGGAAGAGCTTTATAAAACAATTCGAGAAAGTCACCCCGTGGCGGTGCGTGTTTATGCACCTGTGGGGAATGATCAGGATCTTCTGCCTTACTTGGTTCGTCGCCTTCTCGAAAATGGAGCCAATACGTCCTTTGTTCATAAAATATATGATAAAAGTTTAACACCTGATGAGATTATGGGAGATCCTTGGGCCTTTTTTGAATCTCACGCTCCCGGCCTTCACCCCAAAATTCCTTTACCTCAGGACTTATATGGGAAAGTGCGAAAAAATTCTAAAGGCTATAATCTAAATGATCGAAAGGTTCTCGAGACACTAAAATCAGAAATTAAAAATGCTGATGGCACCCATGAAGCGCTGCCAGATGCTACACTTAAGGATTTAGAGACGGCTCTTCAGATAGCATCACTTCATTGGGAATCATGGGATTTAACGCCTGCCGAAAAGCGAGGAGAAATTTTAAATCGAGCGGCTGATCTTATTGAAGAGCAGCATGGGCTTTTCTTAAGCCTGCTGATTAAAGAAGGAAAAAAGACGCTGCCTGATGCGGTTTCTGAACTACGGGAAGCCGTTGACTATTGTCGCTATTATGCAATCGAATCTTATAAACATTTTGCAAGACCACAAACCTTGAAAGGCCCTACAGGAGAACTCAATCAACTTGTGTTGAGGGGGCGTGGGGTTTTTGCATGTATTAGTCCTTGGAACTTTCCTCTCGCGATTTTTATAGGACAGGTGACAGCGGCGCTTGCGGCAGGGAATGCTGTGATTGCAAAACCAGCAAGTCTTACGCCATTGATTGCGTCTCACGTTGTTCGAGTGCTACATGAGGCTGGCGTTCCCCGTGAAGCGCTGCATTTTCTTCACGGACGAGGAAGTGTTCTGGGGACTCCCCTTGTTTCGGATTTAAGAATTAGTGGCGTTGTGTTTACAGGATCAATTTTAACAGCCCAAGAGATTCAAAAAAGCTTATCCGAGCGGGGAGGGGCCCTTATCCCTTTTATTGCAGAAACAGGGGGATTGAATGCGATGATTGTGGACTCTTCCGCTCTTATTGAACAAGTCGTGGATGACGTGGTGGCATCCGCCTTTCAAAGTGCAGGTCAGCGGTGTTCAGCCTTAAGAATCCTTTTTATTCAAGAGGATATTTATAAACCCACTCTTGCTATGCTTCGAGAAGCTATGGAAGAGCTAACTGTGGGCGATCCCCAATGGCTTTCAACGGATGTGGGGCCTGTTATTGATGAAAAGGCGCGCGATGAGATTGAAGCCTATATAGCAAATCACACCCCACTTGCACGGACGCCTCTTTCAAAAGTTAAGGGGACATTTGTGGCTCCTACGCTTATTGAAGTTAAAGGGATGGAAGATGTTAGACGCGAGGTCTTTGGACCTGTCCTGCATGTCGCACGTTTTAAGGCCCAAGATCTTGAAAAAGTTGTTCATTCTATTAATCAGTCGGGGTATGGCCTAACGATGGGACTTGAAAGCCGCATCGAGGAAACAATAAACAAAGTTCGCTCGCTAGCTCATGTTGGTAACCTTTACATTAACCGTAGTATGATCGGAGCTGTTGTGGGTGTGCAACCCTTTGGTGGTGAGGGGCTTTCTGGCTCAGGACCCAAAGCAGGCGGCCCTTACTACCTTCCACGCTTTGCCGTTGAGCGAAGCTTCAGTTACAACATTATGGCAAGTGGTGGGAATGTCGACCTCCTTAATTTGGAGAAATAATTAAATTACCTGTGTCCACGATGCCTATGATGGTGATGCCTATGGTGCACATGTCCATGATGGTGATGCCTATGATGCACATGTCCATGACGGTGATGCCTATGATGAACATGTCCATGACAGTGATGCCTATGATGAACATGTCCATGACAGTGATGCCTATGGTGATTAATTGCTCTTGCCTGAAGGATCATTTCTTGATCATGCGTAAGTGATGTAGACTTCAATAGCTGTGCTTCTAAAGGTTGGCCGGCTATAAGCATACATACAAGCCCAACGAGTATTAATTTCAAATGAATATTTTTCATCATAAATCTCCATTAAAATACAATAAATATATTTTTATCTATTTATTAAAAGTAACACTTAAATATAAAAAATTTATTAATATATAAAAAAGGATTCTCTGCATTAACAAGGCTTCTTTGTTGGCGAGAGGTATAAACACCACACTAATTATTTGCTGAACTTAAAATCAAAGAAATTTTGTACTTTATACGAAATACCTATCCCCAAACCTTCCAACTTGATGATCGAGAGTTTTAGGGATTATAATAATCGTCATTTAGGGTCATTTGGAGTTGCTACTTCAGAGAAGAAAGGTAGAGAAAGTTGAATCCGTGGTTTCAACACTTAATATGAAATTTATTATAAAACTTATTGTTTTTACAATGGTAAATATCGGATATGCTATAGCTGGAGAAACTCACATTATCAAGTACTGTCTCCCCAAGGAGACCTGTTGGCCAAAAAGTGAGGAATGGAAGAAGCTCAACGAACAGATCCATGGTAGATTAATAACACCTGAATCCTATCTTAAGCCTTGCAAACTTGCACCTAAAAGCCAAGCCTGCACAGCAGTCCTTAAGAATACCCAGGATCCCTTCTTTCTTGAAGATCAGCCTGATGCCACTGAATCTACGGGTTGGCTTAAGGCTTGGAACTCTGTCCCGAGCCAATATGTCATTGCTGCTGAAAGTGCTGAAGACATTGCAGTTGGTGTGAATTTTGCCCGGAAGCATAATTTGAAGTTGGTCATCAAAGGCACGGGACATGATTATCTGGGAAGATCCAATGCGCCAAATTCGTTACTCATTTGGACACATAAAATGGGTACAACCACGATGCACGACTCTTTCGTTGGCCAAAGTTGTCCGAGTACTCAAACGGGCGTGCCCGCTGTTACCGTGGGAGCGGGGACACGGTGGTTGGAAGCCTACGAAGAAGTAACCACGAAAAATGGGAGATATGTGCAAGGGGGTGGGTGTACGTCCGTGGGTGTAGCAGGAGGATTCACCCAAGGGGGCGGTTTTGGTAGCTTTTCCAAAAAGTTTGGTACGGGAGCTGCAAACATGCTGGAAGCTGAAGTTGTAACTGCAGACGGTAAGATCCTGGTTGCAAATGCTTGCCAAAATCAAGACTTGTTTTGGGCTTTACGCGGCGGAGGTGGAGGTACCTTTGGAGTCGTTACTAAAATGACGCTTAGAACCCATAAATTACCAGATTATTCGGGAAGTTTGTTAGGACAGATTACAGCACGTGATGATCAGGCTTTTAAAGAACTACTCACTTCCTTCATCTATTTTTATCGTGAGAAACTGAACAACGAACACTGGGGCGAGCAAATACACATAAAAGGAGATAACTCACTTGAGCTTCTCTTAGTTTTTCAGGGATTAATAAAAACAGATGTTGAAAATATTTGGCGGCCTTTTAAAGAGTGGCTTGCAAGCAAGCCAGAGCTCTTTAAGGTAGATATGAAGATACATGTGATCCCCATGCAGAAGATGTGGGATTATGCGTATATTATGAAGAACTACCCAACCGTTATCCGTAAAGCCGCGAGAGACCACCAAGCCCCCTATTGGTGGTGGGCGGGAGACCAGAGCCAAGTCTCACATTATTGGTATGCGTATCATTCGCGATGGCTTCCGTTAAAACTCTTTCAAAAAGAATCTGCAAAAAATACAGCCGAAATGTTATTTAAGGCCTCGAGGTATTGGACCTTAAACCTTCATCTTAGAGGTCAAGCAGGGGCTTCCCCCGAAGCCGTTAAGTGGGGAAAGGAAACTTCAATGAATCCTGCGGCCTATAACGCTGCTATGCTCGTTATTGTGGCTACAGGAGAAAGCAATGTCTTTCCAGGTATAA
>JAKBAL010000375.1 GCA_021809225.1 Pseudomonadota bacterium
GAAAAGGACAGAGAGAAAACAGCCTTTATAAGTACTATAGGACTATACGAATTCAATGTCATGCCATTTGGACTTTGCAATTCACCAGCTACTTTCCAGAGGATGATGGATGAAGTTTGTGAAGGATTAGAATGGAGAGTTGGATCTGATTATATTGACGATATAATCATAGGATCATTAACCTTTGAAGAACATTTACATGATCTTCAACAATTGTTTGATAGATTAGAGAAATTTGGATTGACTATGAAGTTACAGAAATGTAAATTCTGTAGGAAGAAGTTGCTATTTTTAGGACACATGGTCTCAAGTGAAGGAATATTGCCAAACCCTCAGAAAATAGAAGCTATTCAAACACTTCAACCTCCAAATAATATAACAGGATTAAGAAGATTTCTAGGAATGACAGGATATTATCGAAGGTTTATTGAAGGATATGCTCAGATAGCTTCTCCTCTAACCAAACTATTAAAGAAAAACAACCTATATGCTTGGAATGAAGAATGTCAAAAAGCATTTGAACAACTAAAGGCTAAATTGATATCTCCTCCTATATTGAGATATCCAGATTTCAATTCTAAGTTCATATTAAAAACAGACGCATCATTAATAGCCTTGGGTGCTGCCCTATGTCAAGAAGAAGATGGAAAGAGATGTGTTATTGCTTATTGGAGTAAGACACTATCAGATGCTGAAAAGAAATATACTATTACTCAACTAGAATGTTTAGCCCTAGTTAATGCGATAAACCACTTTAAACATTACATTGGTGGAAAAGAATTTACTGCCATTACAGACCATAAGGCTTTAAAATGGTTACTAACATCAGATCATGGATCAGATGCTATGTTGGATCGATGGAAGATTAAACTTATGCATTTGAAGATGAACATTGAGTATAGACCTGGACCACAAAATTTTGAAGCTGACTTACTATCAAGAATCAGAACAGACAAGATTGTACAACTAATAGTAAATGACATAAAAGAAGAAGAAACTGTATTATGGACTACCATAAAGAAGAAATATCCAAATTTAGGAACAGAAAAATGGAAAACAAGAGAAGAAATAGCAAAAATGCAAGCCTCCGACCTGGACTTTCAAGATCTTATTAAATACTTAACCTTAAATCAACTGCCAGAAGATCTTAAGAAGAGAGAGCTAATAGAAAAGACAAGCTCAAAATATGAAATTAGAAACAAATTGTTATATCGAGTAGATTTAACACCTAGAATGGTTAAGAGAGGAATTCTAAAAGCTAGAATAGTTGTACCAGAAAAATTTAGAGAAGATATACTTAAGCTTTGTCACAATTCACTAATTGGTGGACATTTAGGAACTAAGAAAACTTATTATAGAATTCAGCAAGACTATTTTTGGCCAAAGATGGCTAGAGACGTAAGAAGATGGGTAGAAACATGTATGGAATGTACCATGAAGAAAGGAACTCCAAATGAGAACATTGGTTTATCAGGACACTTAAAAGCTGAGAAGCCTATGGATATTGTAGCCTGTGACATAATTGGACCACTAACTATTACGGACAGAGGAAATAGATATATCCTCATATTCACAGATTGTTTCTCACGCTATGTGGAAGCCTTTCCAATACAGAAACAAGATGCAGAAACTATAGCTGACTATTTTGTCAAGAGAATATGTTGCAGACATGGAATACCAAGACAATTCATCTCGGATCGTGGAAAACAATTAATTGGTCAAACAATGAGTGCTATTCACGAAAAATTAGGAATTAATCAACTTACTACATCAAGTTATAGGCCACAAGGAAATGCTATTGTAGAACGAGCAAATAAAACCATAGTTGGAATTTTAGCTATGTTTGTTAGTGAACACCAAAAAGACTGGGATTATCTACTGCCATTTGCAGTGTATGCTTACAATACATCTGTTCACGAAGGAATAAAAGAAACACCCTATTTTGTCTTATATGCAAGAGACCCAAATACCCCTTTATTGGAAGGATTTGACTATGAAGACTTTCCTGAAAGAACCCCAAGCCTAGAAGAATATTGTCAAAAGAAAAGAGACCTCCGAAAAGAAATTGAAGAAAGAGTGAGATATTATGATGAATTAATAACTCAAACACGAATGAGAAGCTTAGAAGAGAAACAGAAACAACCTAGACTGCAAGTTGGTGATTTAGTTTGGCTATATACTAAACCAACTTCTGTACAAAGAGGAGGAAGAAAGTTAGCATTACCATGGAAAGGACCTTATAAGATTGCTTTAATCATTTCCAATACACAAATCATATTAAAAGACCTGAAACATCATAAGTTAAAGCAACCAGTTCATGTATCCAGACTTAAGTTATACACTAGCCCTAGGAAGCCTTGGAAAGAAGCTAAGACCTCATTAAAAGACGTAATGGATAAAGAATGGGAAGTAGAAAGAATCCTAGACGATGATATCAATGAAAAAGGAACTAGAAGTTACAAAGTAAGATGGAAAGGATTCACCCCAATAGATGATACATGGGTATCAGAGAAGGACATGTGTTGTCCAGATTTAATCAGAGATTATAATAGACAAAAGGGGATTGTATCAGTTATTAACAGCCGGGCTGTTAACAACTGGGATCAGACTCTTATGATCCTTGAGTCTGATGACATTGTGCTTAAGATGGTAAGTAGTGCATGGATTGAGTGATAGAAACTCAAGTCCATGTGGCAGAACTCCTAGGTTGCGTAGGTATTGACAACCAAGGATGGAGTTACCTTTAGAGTTGGATCATTAGGAAACTCTAAAGAAGATTAGAGAGTAAGCACATGGAGAAATCAATTTCCCTACAGTATTGTAAGTTCCAGCAAGGGAAGATTGATATTAAATAAATAGTTAATAGCTAAGAATGGAGGGCAATATAAAGTTTATTTTTCATGTTATTATTAAATCGTAGATATTGAAAGGTAAAGTATATTATAGAATCTTAGAAATACATACAATACCTAGCCCTGGAGCCTTCTTAAGCTAGATACAATTAGTATTAACTAATTGGGTGATTGACAGAG
>JAKBAL010000376.1 GCA_021809225.1 Pseudomonadota bacterium
GATCTTAAAACGCCTTGAGCACTTGAGAGAGAGACCTCTCTCTCTCCTGAAAAACCACCCATTAAAACCACAACTTTTTTCTTCATGCAGCCTTTTCTCCTACTTGAGACAGTTCTTTAACACCCATTCTTTCAATCTCCCAACGCAAGTCGATTCCTGTTGTTTCAAGAACTCGCTTTCGAACTTCTTCCCCTAAATCTTCTAAATCTGAGGCCATAGCGTCCCCCATATTAATCATAAAGTTGCAATGCAACTCTGACATCATCGCGTCGCCCTTTCTAAAACCACGGCAACCCGCTTTTTCAATGAGTTCCCAGGCTTTAGCCCCCTCAGGATTGGCAAAAGTACTGCCTCCCGTCCTCGTTTTAACAGGTTGGGTCCGCTCCCGCTCAGCAAGATGTGTGGAAATTTTTTCCTTAATCTCTTCAACGTTACCAACTTGCCCTTGCAAACGAGCCCCAATAAAAATCCAGTCTTTTGGCAGGTCACAATGTCGATAAGAAAGTCCCAGTTCCTGAGATGTTAAACGATGGAGATGCCCCTTGGGATCAATCACTAGCGCATATAACAAAACTTGAGAGATCTCCGATCCATAGGCTCCTGCATTCATCCGCAAAGCTCCCCCCATCGTCCCTGGAATACCACACAAAAATTCAAATCCTGAAATTCCAGCTTCTGCAGCTACCGCTGCTAAGTTCCGATCTAAGACAGCCGCTCCCACATCAATTGTGGTTTCATCAATATAAATATTTGTAAAACCTTGACCAAGGCGCACAACAACGCCTTCTATTCCCCCTTCTCTTACCAAAATGTTTGAGCCAACACCAACAATATGTAAAGAAAGATCCTTAGGTCGATTCTGAAGGAAAAAGCACAAATCTTGAACGTCTGCAGGTTTAAAAGTAACTTGCGCAGGTCCTCCCACCCGAAACCAGGTTGTAGACGCCAAAGGAACATTAAAAAGATAGCGCCCTCTAACCTTAGGTAAAAGCATTTTTAGCTTATCAGTTGTTATCATCATTTCGCCTCAAGCACATTTTCGTGGATAAAATTTATTTAATTGCATAGGCAAGGCACGAGCAAGAGCAGAAATAGACCCTGCCCCTAAACAAATGACCATATCTCCTGCTTGTGCAAGCTTATGAACAAGGTGAGGAAGTTCCTCTGGCCCATCACATCGATAAACCTCCCCTTTCATAACCTTAACTAACTCTTCATGATTCACCCCTTCTCGAGATATTTCTCGAGCAGCGTAAACAGGTAAAACAATTGTAAGATCTGCCGCTTCACAACACGTCGCAAAATCGTAAAAGTGAGTTGCAAGACGACTATATCTATGGGGCTCTAAAACTGCGATGACACGACCTTTAGTTGCTGCTTTTGCGGCCATTAAGGTGGCTCGAATCTCAGCTGGATGGTGAGCATAATCATCTATAATAGTCATGCCCAGCGGCTCTCCCACTTGCGAAAAGCGACGCTGAACACCTTCAAAAGAAGCAAAGGCCTCTTTTAAAATATTTCTCTCAATCCCACACTCAAAAGCAACTGCAGCAACCCCCAACGCATTAAGAACATTATGATGTCCATAAAGAGGAAGACTGACTTCAAAAGAGTGTCCTTCATTTACCAGATCAAAAACAATGCCCTTTAAACTCGTGCGAATATTTTCTGCTCGCATACTAGCTTCAGGGTGCAAACCATAGGTTATACACCGCTGCTGTGATTGAATCTTCTGCCAGAGACTATAAACTTGAGAATGATCAATCCCTAAAACCGTCACTCCTCCAGGCTGAAGATGCGTCGCAAAGGTTTCGAAAGCGTTATATAATCGATCGGCATTTCCGTAATAATCCATATGCTCAAGATCAATATTCGTGATTACGGCAATCTTTCGGGGAAGTTTTAGAAAGCTTCCATCAGATTCATCTGCTTCTGCTACACACCACTGTCCCTGTCCAATTTTAACATTAGATTGCCAAGTATTCATAACACCACCATTGATAATGGTAGGATCAACTCCTGCACTTTCTAATACCCACCCCATTAAGGCAGTTGTCGTTGTTTTTCCATGAGTTCCTGAGATGGCAATCCCTCCGTACCCCTCCATTAAAAGAGCTAACATTTCAGCACGATGAAGAACAAGAAGTCCCCGCAAACGTGCTTCCCTAAGTTCAGGGTTGTTTTCTTTAATATCCGTTGACACAACAACAATATCTTTTCCATCAAGATTTGCAGGATCGTGGCCGATAACAGCATGAACACCTTTGCTTTGAAGCCTTTCTGTGTTGCTATTAAAAAATAAATCACTCCCACTAACCTGATGACCTTTCTCAACTAAAAACTGAGCAATTCCACTCATACCAATGCCACCCACCCCAATAAAGTGAATGCGTTTATTATGAAGTTCTTTAAAATTCATTCTATCATCTTTCTTAAGGTGCCATCAGTTTTACAAGGTGTGCAAGCCTTAACGATGCATCTGAAACGGCTAAAGAGTGTATATTGACCGCTGCGCTCATTAATTTCCAGGGAGAAGTCATCAACTCTGCTAAATAAGTAGCTAATGTATTAAAATTAAAATCTTTTTCCTTCATCATCCATCCCCCTTCTAGATTAATAGCTTGTTGTGCATTATAGAATTGATGATCATCCATTGCATGCGGATAAGGTATAAAAAGCGCTGGCCTTCCTACAGTAGCAACTTCAACAACACTCGAAGCCCCTGCGCGCGAAATCACAAGTTGCGCTTTTTTATACCGTTCTCCCATATGATCCAAAAAAGGAGCAAGCTCAACGTGAGCTTGTGTTCGCGAATAGAGTGCGCGCGTTAATTCTATAAACTCTTTTCGACATTGCTGGCTAATATAAAGTCGTTTTTGAAGAGTCGGGTCTAAAAGAGCCACAGCTTGAGGAATAACTTCTCCAAAAATCTTTGCTCCTTGGCTTCCCCCCGTTACAAGAATATGAAAAGGAGCGTTATTTTCAGACGATACGTAAGGAGCAGGTTGAATATCAG
>JAKBAL010000377.1 GCA_021809225.1 Pseudomonadota bacterium
TTCTCTTTAGAACTTTGGAGTGGATCGTCTTCCTTAGGAAGAGGCGATGATATCTGGAGACTTCTCTTGTCATCTTTGAGAGGCAGAGGAAGTAAATCACCATCTACGACAAAAGAAGGAGGATGCTTGTCAAGATCTTCATCGTCTGTCTTAAGAACAGCAGCTGTGTACTTTGATCCCTCCTCCTCCATCGCCTTGACGATATCGCTAGCAAGCAGAGAAAAGATGAGCAGAGACGCCAAACTCTTCCTCAGCAAGCGAAGAGTTTGGTGCCAATCAATGGTTTGAATAAATGTTTTCACCCTAAAGAGACCTATCTGTTGGGTCTATTCCCTGGAATAACCCCTAGAAAAGAAATGGACTACCACTCACTCACACACGTTCGCCTTGAGTAGAGATCATTTTTTTTCAAAAATCAATTCTTTAAAGGGGGAATTTTTCAAAAATGAAATCAATGCCAATCGTGAAAAGTCTTCAGCTGGCTATTTTACTTGATATTTAGAACACCCACTAGAAAATGAGGGTAATCTTCAACAAAGGAGGATTTGTTTTGCGAATAATACCATTGACAAAAAACAACTTAAGAAGAAATCTCATTCCGGATTGCGCCGATAGCAATGGCAAGAGTTCCTCAATTCGAGCGAAAAGGAAATGCCTTAAACAAACGCATTAAGTAGGCCTCAGATCATGAATTTAGGACTGATGCAAAGTCGTGGGATTTTTTTAATAATTTCTATAAGGATTTTAAGCATATGAAAATGTGTCGTCAAAATCGAGAAGATATGCTGGTATTTCTTAATAGGGAAGATGAAGGGAATAAACCTTCATGAGTTCTTCACGTTATCTCTTTCGAGAAGCGACCGAATCTGATGCCGAAGGTATTGCTTTCGTTCATGTTAAATCCTGGCAAACGAGCTATGCAGGAATTATTGATCAATCTTTTCTAGATAATATCAACTACGATCAACGTCTGGCTTCATGGACAAAAATATTGCAGTCCAAAAATACGCAGCAATTCGTGGCATTATTTGATGAACAAATTATCGGCTTTGCTGGGTTTGGTCCGATACGCCCTGAATCGCGTATCGATCATCCCCTTTTGAAAGATAAAAATGCAAACATTGGCGAGGTATACGCCATTTACCTTTTAGAAGACCATAAGGGAAAGGATCTTGGTAAAGGTTTTTTTAACAAATGCCGTCTGTGGTTTAGCCAGCACGAAGTCAATTCTTTTATAACGTGGGTTTTAGCTGACAACCACCGGGCCACACATTTTTACAAAAGTGAAGGAGGAAGGGTCATAGGGGAGATGGCCATAATCATCGGAGATAAAAAGTATCGAGAAGTCTGCTATGTATTTACAACACAAACCTTATAGACTTTATTGGGTCGAAGGACATGTCTTCGACTTCACCTCAGATGATTTTGGCAAGACCTTCACCATGAGGCTGACCCCCTCGGACGAAGCGCTCCTCCTCTCATCAAGAATAGCTAAATCTGTGGAGCCATTCATTGGGAGGAAACTTAGATTTAAGGGGCCACATAACGACTGGCACAAAAAAGCGTTA
This sequence comes from Pseudomonadota bacterium, assembly GCA_021809225.1. Next base: position 1,569 of record JAKBAL010000377.1, read on the forward strand.
AGGGGTATAAAAGAGTATGGATCATCGCCTTTTTTAACCACTGCTCAAAAGATTATATTTCCAATGTCCAACACTGAAAAAGTTCATATTGATGTTACCCTCGTACGTCGTCTGATCGCCACGCAATTTCCACAATGGACAGATCTCCCAATCAAGCCAGTCAAACTCGGTGGATGGGAAAAAGTATGAGCCATAAAAACAACATTCATGTTCTCTCTCGAGCGATTATTTTAGACCAGGAGCATATTTTGGTTTGTAAAACGCGTGACCTTCCTATTAGTTTTTATTTTCTTCCCGGGGGCCATATCGAACATGGAGAAAGTGCTGAAGCGGCAGTGATTCGAGAGCTTCTCGAAGAAAGTGGCTCACTTTGTACGATTAAAAGATTTCTGGGATGTCTTGAGTATAGCTTTGAACCCGGTCATAGCAGCATCTGTCATAACCATGAATACAATTTCTTTTTTGAAGCAGAATCGGATGGTTTAAAAGTTCAAAGCACGCTAGCTAGTCTGGAAGATCATATTGAACTTGTATGGTTTCCCCTTCGTGAAATTAACTCCATTGACTTCCGCCCAGAACCTTTAAAAACTCTCCTTTCAGATTGGCTAAAATCGCCTAAAAACAATGCATTTCAGAGTATGATGGGAGATTAAGCGTGCACACCACTCAAGTCTTAAGAGGAAAACAGTTTATTATTCTCGCGAGAACTGCATAAGTTCACGATTTTTAATGACAAAAAACAAGGTTATGATCGTAAGAAGAATGAAGACAGCGATAATAATCCCGATATTTCGAAATGATCCTTCATAAAAATAGCCAGCAAGCTGAAGACTGAGTGCCGCAAATATAAGACGACCCCCTTGGAGAATTGCTGATACCCGCCCCTTTGCGTGTGGCATCAAGCTCAGACACAGAGGATGAAGTATCGTACTCGGGATAATCTGACCTATAATAAAGAGAAGAAAAGCAAGCGTAATACTCATTAAACTGGCGATGAAGATTTGCACTGAAACATATAGCATTTTCTTCGGGTCATATCTGCTGACGATCAGGCCGAAGGATATGCTCCCGATCGCAAATACAAAAGCCAATGCACCCTGATAATAACCAAAATGTGCGAGGCTCACCCCCAAGTCTTCCATATACAGTAGAGGAGACATCCCAACAAAGACCCAATAGGGCACAAAATTAAACACAATATGCACAATCAAAAGCATCAAAGGTTTTGATTGGAAGATAGGGATATATCCTTTCAATGAGAGAGTTGTCTTATTCTCAGGTTGTTTATGAGCGCGAATAAAAAGCATGGACATCATAAATGCCGTCAGCCCTAAAAACAAAAGCACCATAAAATTACCCTGCCAATGGAAATAAAGGGTAATATAGCTCCCAAGGACAGGAGCCGCACCCGCAGAGAAATTCAATAACCCATTCAGTATCCCAAATAA
>JAKBAL010000378.1 GCA_021809225.1 Pseudomonadota bacterium
TGACAAAAAATATCCTTTTTGTTGAGGAGTTGCCAAATGGCTGGAATCTTTATGGTAAAAGAGCAGGAGGATATCTTCTCAATAAAGATGGTTCGTATAACAAAGATCGCCAAATCGGCTGGTTTATTGGTTGGATTGAAAAAGAGGATCGCAAAATCGTCTTTGCTCATTATATTGAGGATAATCAAAAAGTAGATTCTTCTGCTGGAAAGCGTGCGAAAGAAATGGCAAAAGAAAAAGTGTTGGAAGTGATTAAAATCTTAAAGTAGATATCAACAATTTTTGGTCCTAAGAGAATTTATTTGTTACTTAATTTTATTATATTCTTTATGTTTGATGTTTCTAATGAAGGGTATACGATACCCCATACTTTTAAAAACTTTGAATGTGTGTCTGCCGGTAACTCCTCTGTTTCTCCATTGAAATCACAAAGAGCTTTATAGACTGCTTTACCTTTTTCACTTCCATAAAGACCAAATAAAGCAAGTTTAAAAACCTTTTTGGAAGGGGTACTTTCGTTTGGTTCTGGATCTGCTAAATTATTTAAAAACTCTATAATATCCGTCGAACGATTTTGAACAAAATTAAAATGTGGCAAGGCATGTTTTTTTAACTTCTTGATGATTTTTTGATTATTTCTTTTATAGATCTCAAAAAACCACGTTTTAAACCTATATGGTTGTTCGGCTTGTTTTAAAGAATTAGCTACAAAAAAGGGATAATGGTTTGCAATCGCAATTCTCCACCAGTTCCCTGTTTTAACATCTCCCTCTGATCCCAGACTAACGTAGGGACACATATCTAAGAAACTCTTTCCAAACAAACTCGGAGACATAGAAAATCCTCCATTAATAACTCCAGATGCTTCGGACCATTCAAATTCTTCATCAGAATTTTCAGTATCTGGAACTTTTGTGATCTGCAAGAAATCTTTTAATTTTAAATAGTCGTGAATGGCCTCACTGATATTTTGTCTGTGGGGATAAGGAATAAGATGGGGTAAATCTTCCTGAGGACCGTTCCATGTTGGCGTTACAGGAACATCATCTGGTATGAGTATAGAAACATGAGGTCCTAAAGGATAGGCTCCAATCGTTACAATTTCCGCTAAAGAAAAAATGAGTATTCGATCCTGCAGATTAGCAAAAGGGGCTATGATGGCAACGTTATAGTCACCATTGTTCCATTCTAAATCCGAAAATGCGGACCAGTGTACAGTTAAAGGACAAGTAGGTTTCTCAAGATTGTGAACATATGGTTTATTGATACCAGCTGGGTACAAAACAGGCTCTTGCGGTACTATTTTTGTTTTATGAATAAGGTAAAAACTTTTGTGTAAGTCATCTAATGCTGGTGGCGTAAAACCATTATTATTACTTTCATTTCTCGTCATTAGAGCGAGTGATTGTGGAGAAAATGTAGAGATCAGGGGGTTATTATTGCCGTTTTCTTCTTCTGCATACATTCCCCAACTAGGAGTGCTGAGGGTAGATACCAACAAAATTCCAGATACAGCTAAAGCAGAAAAAGTACCTTGAATGACTATCGAACAATTTTTTGGCAGCATATGTAAAACCTAAATAAAAAAATATAAGTTTAAGTATCACAATTAATCTATTTTTGTCTATAGATTAAAATAATCTCAAATGCTTAATCCTTGTGTTTAACAAAATTAAGTCGCTAAACAGCTGGCTGAGACAATTCTACTGAGGAGGAGTGGCTGAATGCCCTTGCGAGTGAGAAGGACACGGAAGAGGGGCTAAACAAAATAGTCCCTCTTCTCGTCAGTTATCATTTCACTACTTTTTTTCAGCAATCATATATGCAACGCATTTTTCATAGGAATTCAATAGACGAAGGGGAATATTTTTTTTGGTTCGCAATTCTTTTAATTCATCTTTTGCTTCCTCATCTAGACAGCAGTAACCAAGGCCACTTATACCTCTAAAACCAGCCGTAATAGTTTCTCTTAGGAGTATCTCCAGAAATTGGGGATGCATATAATTTGGAAGATTAGAATCATCTAATTTTTCTTTAGGTTGACCCGTAATTTCTTCCCATATTCGTGCTCTATCTACTATTTCCCCGGGCCATTCATGACCTGCTTTTTGATTAAGCAACGCCCGTTCCGTGTACCATTCAAAGTTTCCACAGTAGGGCGTTAAAGTGGTTATATAAATTTTGCCATTTGGTTTTAAAATTTCATATATTTTTTTAAATGAAGATCTAATTTCTTCCGGTTTCATATAGTGAATGATATAGTACATGGTAACAGCGTCAAAGTAATCAGCTGGAAAGTCCGTTTCTTCTGGAAATTTACCATAGCTGATTTGTACTTTCTTATGATCTTCAGGCTTAAGACTATTGGCAAGAGCTTGAAGAGAGAAAGCATCGCTATCATTGGCAACCACCTCTGCTCCTTTGTGCAAAAGAGGGAAGATTTGGACTCCATAAGAACACCCTATATCGAGAACTTTAAATCCAGGCTTGATCTCCCCTGCAATGCTTTCACTGCAAGGGTTCGGATCACGAATTGTGCCACCTACTGCTGCACTTATCTGTTCTCCAGCATCTCCAGAATTAAAAAATATAGAATCCATGTAGCAAGACGATACATAGCCAGCACCCCTTTTTGGAGCCAACTCTTTAGCAGGGATTAATCCATAGGGATAACGTGGCTTGAGGTCTTCTATTTTTCTTTTCGCTCTTAAAGCCTCTTGTTCCTGTTGGATTTTTTGCCTCTGCTCAGCTTTTTTAAAGTCATCTACTTCTGATTCATCGTCGTCTGATTCAGTCTCTTGTGGGATGGTGCGATTTTTATCTTCCGAGTCAGGCTTCTCTTTTCCAGAAGCAATAGGTAGTCTACTTAGGTTTGATAATACTTGCTGGTAATCTTCACAGGGCCACCTCATGAAAATTTTTGAGAGAGGATGGTGGAAAGGATGTTATCATCCCACCCCGCCATTTTTCTAAGTCTTTTAATAGACTGACGTTTCATTTGATTTTTCGTAAG
>JAKBAL010000379.1 GCA_021809225.1 Pseudomonadota bacterium
CCAAGACTCACGTTTGATAAGGTCCCGTGAGATATTAATCCTTGCATCCCACCCGCAAGCCCTTTAAGTTGATTAAGAGTCATTAGTAGCAAGTTATTCTTTATGGATTATAACGTCTTTTTTAACCAAAAGCTCCTAGACATTAAAACAGAAGGCCGGTATCGAATCTTCGCTGATTTAGAGCGCTGTGCGAAAGATTTTCCTTATGCTTTTTATTATAACGAGGAAAACGCTCGTCGCGTCGTGGTGTGGTGTTCCAACGATTATTTGGCCATGGGCCAACATGAAAAAGTCCTCAATGCGATGACTGAAGCTATCGTCAAGGTAGGCGCAGGTGCAGGGGGAACTCGCAATATTTCCGGAACAAACCATTATCATGTCCTTCTGGAGAGAGAGATTGCCGATCTTCATGATAAAGAAGCTGCCCTCATCTTCTCATCAGGTTACGTCTCCAACGAAGCCTCCATCAGTGCCTTGGCCAGTCATTTGCCGGGATGTGTTGTTTTCTCAGATGCTCATAATCACGCCTCCATTATCCAAGGTATTCGCAATAGCCGCGCTGAGAAGGAAATCTTTCGCCATAATGATGTCTCACATCTCAGGGAACTTCTCTCTCGCTACCCAAAAGAAAGAGCCAAACTGATCATTTTTGAATCTGTCTACTCTATGGATGGCGATATCGCCCCTATTAAAAGCTTTTGTGATTTAGCGGAAGAGTATAATGCTCTCACCTTTCTTGACGAAGTTCATGCCGTTGGATTGTACGGACATAAAGGCGGTGGCATTGCTCAAAGAGAAAAACAAGATAACAGGGTTAGTATTATTGAAGGAACCTTGGGAAAGGCCTTTGGTGTCGTCGGTGGGTACATTGCCTCCACAACGAATCTTATAGATTTTGTGAGGAGCTTTGCCCCAGGATTTATTTTTACAACCGCCATGCCTCCCGCTGTTGCCGCTGCCGCCCTTGCTAGCATCCAACATCTGAAAGTAAGTCAAATAGAGAGAAAGCTCCATCAAGAAGCCGTTGAAAAAGTTAAAAAAAGACTGACTCAAGCCGGTATTCCCTTTATGCCAAGTCACTCTCATATTATTCCTATTTTGGTTAGAAATGCTCACCAATGTACGTTGGCTTCAAACAAACTTTTAAATGAACATGATATTTATGTTCAACCTATCAACTATCCTACAGTCCCCCGAGGAACTGAGCGACTGCGAATCACCCCTTCTCCCGTTCATACGGATCAAATGATTGATGATTTCATTGACGCCTTAAAAAGTGTATGGGATGACCTAGCAATTGAGTATGCAGCGTAAAGTATTATGACACCTTCAAAGAAAATATGTTGGACCATCACAGATGAGTTCCCTGGAATGAAAAGCCAAGCCATGGGTCTTAGCGATGCCATTGGGCTCACCATCATTCATAAAACGTGTAAAAGACATTGGCCTTGGGGATGGCTTAGCCTTTCCTGGGGAAATCCCCTTACCCAATTAACGCCTGAGAGTGACTCACTCTCCGCCCCTTGGCCAGATCTTGTCATCAGTTGTGGGAGAAGATCTGCTCCTTTAGCTCTGGCGATAAAAAAACAAAACGGAGGAAAGACCTTTTGCGTTCACATTCAAAATCCCATTTTAAATCTTAAGGCCTTTGATCTTATTGTATCCCCTGAACATGATCATCTTAAAGGCTCCAACATTATCTCGACAAAAGGTGCTATTCATAAGGTCACTTCTCAAAAAATTAAAGAGGGAATGATAACCCATGCTTCTCTTTTTCAAGGGCTCCCACGCCCTTATAGTACGGTCCTCTTAGGAGGAAACACAAATCGCTATAAAATGCCTCGCAAAGCTTTGGAGGATCTTGTTCGAAAAATTCTTTTCATTAGAAATACAACCCAAGGCAGTGTTCTTGTAACGCCTTCTTTCCGAACCCCCTTTCGAGATCTTTTATCAAATTCCCTTAAAGATGAACCCAATATTTTTCTTGCTAAAATTGAAGATCTCAATCCTTACTTCGCCATGCTGGGAATGGCTGATTTTCTTTTTGTGACGGATGATTCTGTCAATATGGTTTGTGAGGCTTGCGTTACGGGCAAACCCGTTTATATCCTCCCCCTTATGAATCATGGAACAACAAAGCCAAAAAAATTTATTGAACGTCTCGTCCAGGAGGGGACTGTTCGATTCTTTCAAAAAACCATTGATACCTGGACATATACTCCCTTTAATGATACTGCAAAAGTTGCAGCCCTTGTTCGAGAAAAGATGAAGCTTTAAGAGGAGATCACCGTGGTTTTAAAGATAAAAACATTTGCCAATCAAAAACCTTGCACTTTTTTTAAAGCTTTAGGACACCCGATGATTTCGGAACCGTTAGAGGCTTTAAAAGCTAGCCCTCTCCCTGCTGTTTATGACCCTGAAGGTCATCTCGAAGATTTTCTCGCAATGACAGGACTTCACACACCTCCTCATGTTTATGTTCAAGCGATTGAAGCCTTGGGTTCAAAAACGTCATTAATTACACAAATTCAAGAAGATACTCCCCAGAAACTTCTCATCCTTTCTTTTGAACCTGAAAAACATTTAGCGCAAATGGGACATCTTCTCCCCTCCCCTTGCGAAGTGGTGAGCCTGAAAGAGTTGCGCCTTCCAGACGTCATGCTCACAGACCCAAGTAATTATTTATCTGATTTGAATTTTTCCACAAACTTTGCCTTTTTCCGTGAAGAAGATGGCTGGCATACGCGAATCAAAAGCGCCAATTGCTGGGCTAAATACGGCTCTAAAGAGGCCAAGCTCTGGGCCATCCTCTTTGATGAAAAGGGAAAAAAACTTTGCCAGTGGGAAGAAGATCTCTCTCCATCTGTGCATTCGCTAATCATTGACAGCCGAGATGTGAAAAAGCGCTTTAACCTTCCCAATTTTACAGGTCAGCTTTTTATTCATATCAGTGGCACGCAAGGACATAGTATTGTCAAATATGCGCTTGATACTTTCCATGACACAG
>JAKBAL010000380.1 GCA_021809225.1 Pseudomonadota bacterium
CGTAGTCTTATTGGTGGGGGTGGCGGATCGAGCATTAAATTTATCTTCTAAAAGGTTCGTAGCACCAAGTAGCGTTAAACCACCTTCTGTAGGCCACTGACGCTGCAGGCTTGGAACAATATCGGTCTCAAGCCATTTTTGCATATCAGGAGTCCAGAACTTATCACAAGCCCGCAACAAAGCTAGAGGGGCCCAAATGTCACTTAAATCGCTAGCGGGTTCTGTAAAATTGTTTGATTTTGAAGCCTGAGCTTGATATTTCGCATCAATAGGGGTTGAATTTTTCTCTTCTGCTTCCGATATGCTTCCGATGTGCTTCCGATGTGCTTCCGGAAGGTTTTTGGGATGCTTTTTATGAGATAAAAAACCCTTTATTTCATTGGTGTGCCCGAGAGGATTCGAACCTCCGACCCCAAGATTAGGAATCTTGTGCTCTATCCTGCTGAGCTACGGGCACCCTCTTTTTTTATACAGATCCTTGTGACAAGGCGCAAGCTTAGGTAGATACTTTCTCCAATGATTCTTCGGCTTTCAGCCACTCTTCTTCTGCCATTACCAATTCTTTTTCAAGCTGGTGTTGCTTTTTTAAGAGCTCTGTTAAGGCTTCAGAATGATGAGCGTAAAGTTCAGGATTATCAAGATCCTCCATGACTTTTTGTAGATTAGTCGAAACAGCTTCCATCTTTAGCTTAGCTTCATGGGCCGTTTTCTTAAAGGAAGTCTCAGATTCTTTCCCCTTTTTTTGTTTCTGAGGTTTGGAAGAAGCTTCTGCACCCTTCAAAATAAGGCGGCGGTAGTCTTCAAGATCTCCTTCAAAAGGTTCCACTTTTTGATCGGCAACAAGCCAGAGGCGATCCATAGTGGATGCCAGCAAATCTCGGTCATGGGTGATGAGAATCACAGCTCCTTCAAAATCATTAAGAGCAACCATCAGGGCTTGGCGCGAATCCATATCCAAATGGTTAGTAGGTTCGTCCAGAATAAGGATGTTCGGCTTATCCAAGCAAATGAGTGTTAGATTGAGACGCGCCTTTTCTCCTCCTGAAAGATTTTTCACTTTCACATCTGCTTTTTGGCCTGCAAGGCCAAAACGTGCTAAATAGCCGCGCGCAGTCGTTGGGGTTAAGGAGGGTTCTTTACGAATCACATGTTCAAAGGCGGTCGATGTTAAATCAAATTCGTCAACTTGATGTTGAGCAAAATAGCCAACTTTGAGCTTTCCAGAGCGACGAATTTCTCCGGTTTGAGACGCAAGCCGACCGGCTATCAGCTTTGCAAAGGTGGATTTTCCATTCCCATTGGCTCCTAAAAGGGCAATGCGATCGTCCTCGTCAATCCGTTGAGAAAGCCCCTTGAGAATGGGCGCACCATCTGTATACCCTACGTTTACGTGATCCAGCACGATAAGGGGAGGCGCGAGTTTTTGTGGTTGTGGAAAATCAAAGCGTACCTCTGGATCGCGAACGATGTCAGGCAAATGATCCATTTTTTCCAGAGCTTTTATACGACTTTGAGCCTGCTTGGCTTTTGAGGCTTTAGCGCGGAAGCGATTAACGAAATCTTGCATATGTTTGCGCTGAGCTTCCTGCTTCGTATGCTGAGCCTTGAGACTTTCCTGTTGAGCTTCCCACGTTCTCTCAAAGGTATCGTAGTTTCCTCCATAAGATTGAATTTTCTCACCATGCAAGAAGAGAGTGCGGTCACACACACTATTAAGCAAGTGGCGATCATGGCTGATGATCAACAGGCTCTTAGGGTAGTTCTTGAGGTATTCCTCAAGCCATAGAGAAGCTTCTAAGTCCAAATGGTTTGTTGGTTCATCCAACAAAAGCCAGTCAGGACTGGAAAATAAAAGAGAAGCAAGAGCCACCCGCATCCGCCATCCTCCTGAAAAATTGGAGAGAGGTTCTTTCTGCATCTCTTGAGAAAAACCAAGGCCTGCCAAAATTTCAGAAGCCCTGCTTTCAGCTGTGAAAGCATCAATAGCAATAAGCCGATCATAAATGTCAGCCATGTTTTCTGGCTCACTGCCATCTTCAAGGCGCGCCATTAGCTCGAGACGTTCTTGATCTGCCGCCATTACGGCTTCTAAAGGAGTCGTCAAACCCGAAGGAGCTTCTTGCGCGACATGGCCTAAGCGCACTCGTGCGGGGATTTCAAGTCGTCCTGCATCAGGGTGAAGAGTTTTCAAAAGAATCTTAAAAAAGGTAGATTTTCCTGTTCCATTCCGTCCGACGAGTCCATATCGATGGCCTTCGTTAAGCGTTAGGGTAAGGTTTTCGATGAGTGTCCGTCCGGCGATGCGGACAGTTATGTTTTCAAGTTTAATCATGGTTTGTGACCTTTAGTTAAATGACAAAAGCAATAGTTCCCCCAGAAGAAAAAACTTTCGAGGGTGATTGGAGCTTATGTCAGGCTGCGATTAAGGTCAGTTTGCCCATGAGTAAATCCTTTTAGGTTACCAAAATCATATACAGAGCCTGTATTCTACATAATTTTTTTCATAAAAGTCAAGAAATTTCGAACTTTTTGTTTCCGCAGACAAGGCTTTCTAAGAATTTTACGTAATCTCGCGCTAGCGTTTGGCGCTTCTTGATCTTCTAGATTTCCTTACCTCTGTTTTGGTAGGGGGCCTTGGCTTAGCTACACGCGGCTTAGGAGTTCCTTTTGACTTAGAAATGTATGAGGAAGTTTTTTTCACAACTCTTTTAGCTATAGCTTTAGGAGCTTTTACGGGACGACGGGGCGCTGCTTTTTTTACTGGAGCAGGAGGCGCTTTCTTTATCACTGGAGCGCGAGGAGCTGCTTTTTTTACTGGAGCAGGAGGCGCTTTCTTTACGGGAGCAGGAAGCGCTTTCTTTACGGGAGCAGGAGGCGCTTTCTTTACGGGAGCAGGAAGCACTGCCTTCTTTACGGGAGCAGGAAGCACTGCCTTCTTTACGGGAGCAGGAAGCACTGCCTTCTTTACGGGAGCAGGAAGCACTGCCTTCTTT
>JAKBAL010000381.1 GCA_021809225.1 Pseudomonadota bacterium
TGGGATTTTCGGCTGCTTTTAAGGAAGCTTTAGCTGAGCAGTTTCAGGCGTCTAAGCGACTTCGTGGCCTTCAACAAACCATAGAAGACTCTCTAACGGATGCAATTATATATGGGAAAAACAGTTCTCGTGGATCTAATGTTGTCTGTCTAGGGATGCCAGGCGTCTCTGCGGAACTTCAGTTGATGTCATTTGATTTAAAAGGAATTGCTGTGAGCGCAGGATCTGCGTGCTCGTCAGGAAAAATGAAAACATCTCATGTTCTTGCGGCGATGGATATTTCTCCTGAACAGGCAAAGTGCGCGATTCGCGTGAGCATGGGTTGGAAAACTCAAGAAGATCAAGTTGATACCTTTATTCAAGCTTGGAAAAATATATATGGTACTTTGCAAAACACAGCGGAGATTTCTTAATGGTAACACGGCCCATTTATTTAGATTATCAATCGACAACCCCTTGCGATCCTAGAGTTTTGGAAGTGATGCTCCCTTATTTTACAGAGGAGTTTGGCAATCCCCATTCTCGCAGTCATGCTTATGGTTGGCGAGCGGAAGAATCTGTTGAGAAAGCACGTGCTCAAGTTGCGAGACTCATCAATGCCGATTCACGAGAAGTGATTTTCACCAGTGGGGCTACTGAATCTAATAATCTGGCCCTTAAAGGGGTAGCCCATTTTTATAAAGCTCAAAAGAATCATATTATTACGTGTGTCACTGAACATAAATGCGTTTTGGATAGTTGCCGACATTTAGAGCAGGAAGGATTTAAAATCACTTATTTACCTGTTCAGGCAAATGGTATCATTGATTTAAATGTTCTTAGAGAAGCGTTGACAGAACAGACGGTGCTTGTCTCTATTATGGCCGTTAATAATGAGATTGGTGTGATCCAACCCCTGGCAGAGATTGGAAAGCTGTGTCGAGAAAAAGGCGTTTTTTTTCATACAGATGCTGCACAGGCCGTTGGAAAAATTCCTATAGATGTGCAAGCGATGAATATTGATCTTTTAAGCCTCTCTGGTCATAAAATTTATGGTCCCAAAGGTATTGGAGCTCTTTATGTGCGTCGTAAGCCCCGCATTCGTTTGCTGGCATTGATTACAGGAGGCGGGCAAGAACGGGGCATGCGATCAGGGACTCTTTCTCCTCCCTTATGTGTCGGAATAGGAGAAGCTTGTTCTATTGCTAGAGAAGAAATGGCTGCTGAAAATATACGTCTTCATGCGCTTCAAAATCGGTTTTATAAGGCTATTCTCTCTGAACTTGAGGAGGTTTATCTTAATGGAGATTCGGAAAAACGCATTCCAGGAAATCTTAATCTCAGTTTTGCTCATGTTGAGGGGGAGGGGCTCATGATGGGGGTGAAAGAATTGGCAGTTTCTTCAGGATCAGCCTGCACATCTGCGTCTCTTGAACCCTCTTATGTTTTGCGAGCCCTTGGGGTGGAAGCAGAGATGGCGCATACGTCTTTACGGATTGGGTTTGGACGTTTTACGACAGAAGAAGAAGTTGACGAAGCTTCTCAACAAATTATCAAAGAAGTCACTCGACTCCGAGAAATGAGTCCCTTATGGGAAATGAGTCGTCAAGGCATTGACATAAAGTCAATCCAATGGGCAGCTCATTAAAGGAAGGAAAGTATTATGGCGTATTCAACTAAAGTGATTGATCATTACGAAAATCCTCGCAATGTAGGGACCCTAGATTCAAGGGATGATACTGTGGGGACAGGTCTTGTGGGAGCTCCTGCTTGTGGAGATGTCATGAAGCTTCAGATTAAGGTGAATGATCAGGGAATCATTGAAGATGCGAAGTTTAAAACATTTGGGTGTGGATCAGCCATTGCTTCAAGTTCTCTAGTGACTGAATGGATTAAGGGGAAAAGCTTGGATGAGGCAGGTGTTATTAAAAATACCGAGATTGCTCAGCATTTATCTTTACCACCGGTGAAACTCCATTGTTCCATGTTGGCGGAAGATGCGATTCGAGCTGCTATTCATGATTACAGGCAAAAGCATCAAGGGGATTAAATGAGTCAGCCACTTTTAACGATCACAGAATCAGCGGCTCAGCGGGTAAAGGTTTTGTTAGAAAAGCGAGGAAAGTCTTCAAGTGGTATCCGCATTGGCATTCGATCGAAGGGGTGTTCAGGACAGTCTTATACTCTTGAATTTGCTGATGAAGTGGGTCCATATGATGAATCTATTGAAGCGTATGGAGTCAAAATTCTAATCGATCCCAAGGCTGTAATGTTTATTATAGGCTCTCAAATGGATTACGTGGAAAACAAACTTTCTTCTGGTTTTGTATTTCAAAACCCTAATGAGAAAGGTAAATGCGGTTGTGGAGAGTCTTTCCATGTTTGATCCTTTTGAGGTGCTGGGACTCAAAAAAGAGTATTCTTTGGATCTGAAAACTTTGGAGAAGCACTATTTTAAAGGACAAAGGAATACACATCCTGATCGTTTAATCCATGCGCAGGAGGGGGAAAAGGCTGAAGCTTTAAAGCAATCAGCAATGCTTAACCAAGCTTATCTCCTTCTCAAAAATCCTATAGAGCGAGCTGAATTTATACTCAAAGCAGAAGGACTGGATCTTCTTAATCCTGATACAGAAATTTTGCTGCAAGTGATGAATTGGAACGAACGTTTTGAGTCTGGTGAAAATGTAAAGCCGGAATTACATCAAGAAGAAGAGAAACTTATTAAAGACTTAGAAAGAGCTTTTGAAGTGCAAGCGTATAAAAAAGCACGGTTTGTATTATGTCGACTGATTTATGTGCAGAAAATATTGAAAGATATTGAATTGTCACACATATAGGAAAATAAGGTATCATGTTACTTCAACTCGTTGAACCAGGGCAAACGTCTGATCCGCATTCCCATTCTCATTCTAAGGGAATTGTCGTGGGCATTGATTTAGGAACAACCCATTCAGTTGTTGCCTTTGTCCAGAACGAAAAACCTTATGTGTTGGATATTGAAGGA
>JAKBAL010000382.1 GCA_021809225.1 Pseudomonadota bacterium
CTTTTCTTTTGTGTTTCTTTTCGGTTTTTTATCCTTTTTTTGGTTATCATTTTATTAATATTATCGTCATTTTCTCATTTTGCGCAGGGCCAACTTGGGAAGCTATGCTTGCTTCCAAAGACGCCATGATTGCTTCCAAAGACAAGTCTTTTCAGCTTATGGAGGAAACCATGAACAAGGCCTTTGCTTCCAAAGACAAGGCTGTTCAGCTTGCGGAGGAAGCCATGAAGGACGCCATTGCTTCCAAAGACAAGGCTGTTCAGCTTGTGGAGGAAGCCATGAACAAGGCCATTGCTTCCAAAGACGAGTCGTTGAAGCTTGCTGGTGGAATAATCGCCAAGCTCAACACGGAACTGATTGTGGCAAAAGGACTGGTGGAGCCAAGGTGTGTCTATCATGTTAATTCCTTTGTTTGAGAGGACGAGCGTTTTTGTGTCCGTTAATGGTCCATGCAGGTATGCAATGGAAGAGGCAGAGAAAATGATACGGGAGGAACTCAAGTGCGGCAATTCGAAGGGTCGCGACGAACTTTACAAGGCGTATTTCGTTCTGGAACCCAATGGTGTGAAGTTCTTCAAGGTGAGTTTTTGTGGTATGGAAGATAATGTTTGTTCCTGCCTTTTTCGTGCATTAGTCTCACATTGATTAAAGGAAGCGTGGAAGAGTGTCAAAGGGGGAAAAGCCCCAACGGATCCAACGGAAGCGCAATTGCAAGCCATCTCGAATGCCTTCACCGCGCTGTATTCGAAACTGTGCAACCTTCGCGTGCCCACCATCCACCCTGCAGTGGGCATCGCACTTGACCACGTCCTCTTGGGCGCAACGAACGTGGAGCTGATGAAGATCCTTTGCTCTAAAGGGGACCTGCTTTTTCATGAGCTGTGACCTGTATTGCCTACACGTTGCGCTTTGTATGTTTTGTTTTTGTCTTTAACTTTATCTTTAGGCCTATTGAATTAAATACTATTGGACTAAAGATATGTGAATATACACAAAACACGGGCACGGCTGTTCCCGGATCAATTCATCTCTGATTAAATTCCTTACCCGCGGGGCGGCCTCTGACCGTCAGGCTATAAAAAGTTATTTCTGAGCGTGAAATTTCAAAAATTGGGTGCTGGTTTAAATGAGCGTAAAATATCAATAAATGAGCGTAAACCAAAAGAGGCGGTGAAACCATACAAATTGTTTTAATTTCCCCCCTGGATTAAAACATTGTGTTTGCAAATAAATTTGGCCGGGTACGGTACCTAAAAGGGTGTGGTAGACTTGATTTGGTTAGATTTTAGAAGGTAAGGGACATTCTCTTCCAAAATCTCTTCTGAGATCTCCAATATCCTCCATCTATTTTCATATATGTATTTCAGTTATAACCAAAATTATCAAACAGCAGATAAATTTGGCCTTTTCGTGAGACTCGAAAATATGGATCGCCCAGCCGAGTACAATCTGAAGAAGAGCAGCTCTATGATGTACGGAGACAAAAAAGCTATCTCGAACGCCACGAATGCCGATTATGCAAATACTTTTCCATGGATGGAAACGGTAGGAATACAAGCCGGAAATACCTGGAGCAGCAATCCTCACTTGGATAATTTTGGCCGCATATGCGATACAAGTTCTAGCCAACTTTATGCAATCCCACTTGAGCCTCAGGCTCAGGCTCTCACCAACGTTGGAGAGACCAAAGAATTGGTGTTTTTGTCAAAAACATTTTCTTCGAGAGATAGACCGAATTACAATGCAACTTCATCATCAGGTGCTTTGATATACAGCCAAGATCTTCATGCACAAGAGACTTCAACCGATTCAGAAATTCCTGTTCGTTTGCTTTCTACTGATGAAATGGCCTCATATGAAGTTTCGAAAAACATATTCAATGAACTTTCTGCCTCCCATAGACCATCAAATGGATTTCCTCCACCGAAAACTCAAGAGAAAGCAAATATATATAATGAATTCTCTGATGTATTTGGAGTCTCAAGTGGACCTCTCCAGCTTGAACCTCCCCAAAATATATATGATGAATTTTCCGATGTTTATTATGAGGCCTCAGAACTGGGAATATATCACTCAGCCTCTACTACCAGCAACCCGGAAAGGGGATCAAATGTAATGGGCCATGAGTTACAAGTGCTCGAAAAAAATGTCAACTTCAGTCGCAGAAGTATTCTTCCGACTCTTCTGTGGAGTGAAGCTTATGAAACAGGAACGCAATCCAGATTCCATGCCCGTCCACCTTCTCTCAATCATGATCAGGTGAGCAAGTTTTAAGAGCTAATAAGCAAGTGTACGCTAAAAGGGGATGGGAGTTGATAAATTGGAATTTACCTCAATAAAATTATTGCAATGGGGTTAACATTGTACTCATGGTTTCTTTCCCTCTTCCTCCTCTCAAGGGTAGTATTGTTTAGAAGAAGGGGTTTTGAGATAATTCAATTGTTGCACCTTTCCCTTTAAACCTACAGTTATCCTTTGGACGCGATCGTAAACAGCGTGACGAGTACGTAGATATCGATGCCTACAATATGAGAAACAATGAGTACGAGCCCCTCGAAAGTGTATACCAATCACAAATGACAGAATCGGTTTTCTCAACGAGCACCAGTAGTAGTGCGAATGAGTGGCAGTGGCATTGGGGCTGGAGCTTTCCAACAAGAGTAAATAGATCAGCCACTGTTTTCAGGTTATCTAACACATCAGTTTCGTCTTTTCCAAGCGATCAGCAATCCCATTCGAGTTTCCTGGCCCAGGAAAAGATTATGAAAAATATCAAAGGGCAAAAGAGGTCCCGTGTAAGCATCCTAGTGTTCATAATACTGGCCCTTTTGATCATAGTGGCTACCGCAGTCACCTTAAGCCTTCTGAATTTCAATCACAAGCATGCCTCTACCTCTTCGTTTGCTTCTGGTGCAAGTACTTCTGTATCACAATGTTCACCTGGATTTTACAACGCACAATTGTTTGGTTCCAGTTTTGGTGTC
>JAKBAL010000383.1 GCA_021809225.1 Pseudomonadota bacterium
TCCGCAACTTCAAAAAAGGGGGAGAGCTCTGCTTCTAAGGGAAATCGCTTTAAAAGGGATTGGCAAAAGCTATGAATAGTTTGAATCTTAAGTCCACCCGGCGTATCCAAAGTTAAGCTAAAAAGCTTGCGCGCCTGCTCCATTTTTTCATCAGAGGGAGAAAATCCTTGAAGAATTTGGAGTGATTTTTGAAGATCACCCTCGGGTAAAATGGCCCATTCCCCTAGTCTGGCGCGCACCCGATTCGCCATCTCAGCAGCAGCAGCTTTTGTAAAAGTTAGGCATAAAATACGTTCAGGGGGACACCCTTCCAAGAGAAGATTTAAAACGCGATCCGTAAGCACTTTTGTTTTCCCTGATCCTGCAGAAGCAGCAACCCAAGCTGAGTGATGAGGAGAAGCCGCTAAGCGTTGAGATATTGCGGCTGTTTGATGAGGCATTAGAGTCTTCCCCACTCTTGAAGGCGCGCAAGATGCGCATAATCATTATATTTAAGCCCCTTTGTAGGAAAAGGTCGTGGAGCATAAGGCGTGTTTTCATCCTCAAACAAAAGAATCATACGTTGAAGTCCAGTAAGAGCCTGCGAAGAAAGATCATGAGGATCACCCGACAGTGATTTAATGATCCCTCCTTTTTTATCTCCTTTGAGCCACCAAAACTGCAAACGTGCAAGTTCTGTAGAGACAACACCTTCAAACCCTTGGTGAAGGGCAATCGCTCCTTCCAAAGGCAATTGAGGAGAAAAGCCAAGCTGTACATCTTGATCTGACGGAGGCACGCCTGTTTTATAATCAAGAATACAGAGCCTTCCATCTGGCAAAAGATCTATACGATCCGCTTTCGCAACACATTCAAAAGGACCGAGAGGAGTTTCAATCGTTAGTTTTCCTCTAACCTCTGTCAAGGTTTGCGTACCAGGAAGACGTGTTGCTCTTTCATAATCAATAAACCAACGGGCTAAATGACAAAATCGCGGCCACCAATAAAGCCTAGCTGAAGGATCATGCCGATAAGGTTCAAATAAAGTTTTGCCGATAAGCAGTAAAATGTCCAAGGCCTCTTGACGGTTAGGGTCAGGACAAATTTTAAAAAACTGATCTAAGGCATTATGAATGAGCGTTCCTCGATCAGCCGCTTCAATGGGAGCATTCAGTGGATCGAGAGGAGAGAGAGAGAGAACATGCCGTGCATAAAGAGCGTAAGGATCACGCATCCACGTTTCAATTTGTGTGACGGATAGACGCCGAGGACGAGCCTTCACGGGAGGTTTTGGCTGAGGAGGAACTAAAATTTCCTGTTTTTCTGGAAGATCAAATTGCTGAACCCATTGAAGAATACGCGGTTCTAACGGGAAAGAAAGACCCCAAGCTTCTAAATAGACGGTCAGTCTTTCCAGCCACCGGCAGGCAATCGTCGGTGTGCCATCAACTTTTAAGGCACGCGTTAAATAAACTTTTGGATTGCCAAAGGCTTGACAGAAATCATGAGAGGAAAGACCAATCCGTCTTTCAGGGGATGGAAATCCCATATCCTGACGCATAGGCCGATTAAGCCAAGGATCCACATCAATGGTTGGTGGCCACGTTCCTTCATTGAGTCCCCCTAAAATCATAACATCTGCATGAAAAAGTCGGACTTCAAGAGGGCCAAGAATAGCAAGCCGTGGATGTCTTTGAGGACGAAATCTCAGCTTTTGCCCTTTAAAGAGCTCACTCAAAAGAGAAGAATAGTCGACCAGAGAAACGGCGGGAAAATCAGCTGAGGCTTCTTGCAGATCGTTAAAGAAAGCTTTGACGGCCTCTCCTTTAACTCCTTTCCAAAGCTGGCATTCCCCCTTTTCATCCATCGAAAGACTTGCAGCGAGCCCAGAGTGAAGCGCGAGCACTTCCGCAAAAGGGGCTTTTGTGACCGCTCTGAAGCGATGGATAAGATCATAAAAGTCTTGAACCCACGGAAACATTTTTAAGGAATTTTTTCTGATAACGTTTTTCTCCAGGTGATAAATTTCTGAGCGTAACGGACCAAGAGGTTTTCCCATACGAAAGAAGGGGTGTTTAAGAAGAGAGAGAAGGGCTACCTGATCGTGATGACAAGAAATAAATTCAGCACAAAGCTTTAAAAAAACCCCTGAAGGCGTCAGATCAAGAGAGTCTCCTGAAGAACTATCAATTTCAATCCCCCATCTTTTTAACTCCCAAGTGACACGTTCAACCAACTTTAAGTCTGAGGTTACCAAAGCAATCCTTTGGTGAGGAATTTCAAGCTGCTGGCGAAACAGCAGAGAAATGGCAAGAGCTTCTGCTTGTGGAGATTCACAAGGAATAGAGTAGACCCCTTCAAGGGCTTTATCAGGAGGAGGCCCCGCAAGATCAAATGAAGGCTTCAATGTTTCAGCAAAAAGTTGAAATCGAGCAGCTCCTAGATGTGCTTGTTTATCGAGTGCAGGCCACTTGGAAATGCTTGAGGGGTGTAAGGACATTTTTTTTAGCAAACGGGTCAGAGCATATTGAGGGTGACAGGCAGAAAGGGTTTCTACTTCTTCTGCTGTTAATGTGGTATCTAGCCCAGGCAAAAGAACTGTTCCTTGAGGGAGCGTAGCAATTGTTTGTAAAAGATAGGCTGTTGCCGGCATAGTGCCAGTTGATCCTGCAGCCACGATAGAATGGGAGGGAGGTGTTTTTTCCCACCGAGCTACCATCCCCTCAACCAAGCGATGATGGCGCACATAAGGCTCTATAAAACCTTTTTCTTCTAAAATGTGGGGCCAATGAGTCGTAATAATCTCAAGAAAATTGAGTGTGAGTTGCCAATGGCTCGCAAATTCTGAAGGAACAAGGTGGATTAGTCCCTCCCAAGGAATCTTTTCAATAGCGGCTTGATCCATCAATTTGACAAGGCTTTTGGCAAGTTTGAGTGCTAAAGCCGGAGAAGACAAAACCCCTGTTTTTTTTGCATAGCCTTCAATAAGGTTTGTGAGAAGGG
>JAKBAL010000384.1 GCA_021809225.1 Pseudomonadota bacterium
TTTTAAATTTAAACACCCAATTTTCATGTTAATTGGCTATATCATAACACCAACATCCCTTGATGTGATCGTTCACCACCCCTACGGCTTGCATATAGGCATAAATGATGGTTGAGCCTACAAAAGTCATTCCTCGCTTTTTCAAGTCTTTTGATAAGACCTCGCTCAAAGGGGTTTGGCTGGGGGCTTCTTCCAATTTTATCCAATGATTTTTGAGTGGCTTTCCACCAACAAAATTCCATAGATAACGATCAAAAGATCCAAATTCTTGCTGAATTTGAAGAAATGCTCGAGCATTCTGACGAGTGCCATAAATTTTCAATCGGTTACGAATGATCTCTGGATTTTGACGTAAGGCTTCCAACTCATCATCACTCATCGCTGCAACTTTGGAAGGAACAAAGTTGTGAAAGGCTTTGCGATACCCTTCACGCTTTTTAAGAATGGTTTCCCAACTAAGTCCTGCTTGGGCTCCTTCCAAAATAAGCATCTCAAATAAATGCTGGTCATCATGGACAGGAATGCCCCATTCATGATCATGATATTCTGCATAAAATTCTTTGCCAACTTCGCCGCCGAAACAGCGGATTTTTCCATTACTTCCTGAGATCGTCATTTAGCCTCCCTGTTTTTCATGAGTAATAAGCCATGCCCCAAAAGCTATAAAAGAAGTTGTAAATAAAAGAAAATATTTTTTCATGACAGTCGCTTAATAAGAAATATTAAAATTAAGTTTTATAACTATAGGAGTTTTTAAAGACTGACAAGTCAATTTTTTATTCTATAAACGCTTCTTCAAATAATAACGTTTGTGGTCTTTAGGGCAATCTTCAAGAACACCAAAGATTTCATAGCCGTGTTTAAGGTAAAAATAGAGAGCTTGAAAATCAAAGGCATACGTGTGAGCAAGGGTTGCCCCCATTTCCTTTGCTTCCTGTTCAACTTTTTGCAATAGGGCGCTGACTAACGTCTTGTATCGATGGTTGTGTAGGATCAAAATCTCTAAGCTTAGAGCTTATAACGAAGGTCTTATTTAAATTCCGGAGCGCGTTTCCATTCAAGACCGAGGAAGCTCTTCGTGCTGATCAACTCAGGGTCATGGGGATCGCACTCATTAAACCCAATCTTTTTATAAAACTGCCGTGCTTTATAGTTGAGTATGCGTGTGTCGGCTATGATCTTATTTACTGGCATTTCAGGTAAATTCTTAAGAGCGTCTATCAATGCTGCTCCATACCCATGCCTTTGCTCTTCAGGTAAAATAGCCATTTCTCGCAGATGTAATGTTTCACCTTCATCATTCCATTGTTCAATAATAGCAACTCCAATTAATTTTTCTCCTTTAATAACATGGACTAATTTAACTGGATGATTAGCATTTATAACATAATCCCATTGTTTTTCGTAATAAGCTTCTATGTATTTCCTCACATCTTCATGACTTTGAAAATGATTTTTTATCTGATTGGGCTCGAGATTCTTATAATTATCAGCAAGAGTAGAAACAAATAATCTTCGTTCTTCCTCCCCAGACCTGTTTTCCTTTGGCACAAATCTAAAGGAAAGAGGGTTGCCATTTCGATCTTTATATTCACCAAAGCTGAAAGCCGAGGACATGAAGGAAAAACTAAGAAGCGGAAACAAAAAGCTGAGAGATAAAATTTTTCGTACGTTATTCATGGATGTTCTTCTATTTAAATATATCA
The DNA here is from genome assembly GCA_021809225.1 of Pseudomonadota bacterium. The sequence continues at coordinate 1,707 of JAKBAL010000384.1, forward strand.
TGATCCTTGATCAGAAGCTGATACCATCCTTGCCACGCGCTCACCCGATTCAACGGCACCTTCCATAGCGCCAAGATCAGCGTCTATTGCTGCATGCTCTGCTGCAAAAAAAAATGCGATCCTCAATAGGCTTATAGGGAAGACGAACTTTATTACCCTGTTGAGTTTCCAAATCTAATCACGTATTGGATGTAAAATCAATCGGAAGAATGAGAAAAACCCAATGTCGCCTGCAGAGAGAGGCAGCATTGGGTTATAGGGAATAGACAAAAATCTCTTTATGAACTTCCACCCGCGCCGTCATTGCGAGGAGTGTGAACTCTGAAGATCTAAGAGCCCTAAAGCGCAGGTATCGTTGCAAGGTTTTTACTTCTGATCTCATTGATCCATTCACGGAAAGGAATCGTAGAATTGGTAGCTTCTAGGGTCTTTTCCATAAGATCTAAAGTATCAGAAAATAATACACAATTAAAAGAATCGGCTTTTGTATCATTAATAAGTTTTTCGAAATATTTTTTAGCGGTTTCGGGCTGATTAGCTTTTAATGCAGAATGCGCTGCATTTAGATAAACTTGATCAGGAAACGTAGGATTCTCTTCTAACGCAAGAGTGTAATACTTTGCTGCAGTTGGCCAATCTTTGAGATTGAAGTAAATTTCAGCTGCTGCTGGCCAATCCTTGTAATTGGCGAACGCTTCAGCTGCAGATGCACGCCATTGCGAAGTAGCAGCTGTCGTATCCTCTCCGGCAGCCAGAAGGTAATACTTTGCTGCCGATGGCCAATCTCCATGATTGGCGAATGCTTCCGCTGCTGATGCACGCCATGAAGGCCATGAAGCAGCAGATGACGTACACCCCGCGGCAGCTAGAAGGTAATATTTTGCAGAAGATGGGTAATCGCATAAATTGTTGTATGCAGAAGCAGCAAGGGAAAAGAAATGAGAACGCCAAAATCGAGTTCTTTCTGCGGCACTGATATAGTATATTGCTTCAGATTTCCAATCCTCGAGCTCGTGAAATACTCTAGCCGTCTCCGCATACACCTCATCAGATGGATGAGGGTCTTTTTCTAAGCAGAGAGTGTAATATTTAGCTGTCAATTGCAGCAGAAGCTTATTATCTCCAAGACTATATGTGCGAGCTGAAGAAAGAACTTTATCAATCGATTTCTGACCTCGTTCGCAGAGCTCTACTGCAAGTACATACCTCGCATTTTCCGTAGTCTCATTGGTGGGGGGGGGGGATCGAGCATTAAAGTTAGCTGCTA
>JAKBAL010000385.1 GCA_021809225.1 Pseudomonadota bacterium
CTTTCTTTTAATTTATATGAATGTAATTATTATTACTATTGTATAGGACTCTAAAAAAAGATGGAAGTCATTCTTCACGCATTTTTTCAGGTTTTTGATATGTTCCATATAAAATTTGATGGGATGAACGAGGATTCAAGTTATAAGTATCCATAATTTTTTTAAAGACTTTGTAAGGTAAAGGACGATGGCCAGGATGGGGCAAATATCCTCCTATCGCTTTCAAACCCCGTAAAAACTCAAGAGCGTTTGAAGGAGTTGTCGTCACCCATTCTTCTTCGACATGGCGAAAGCCGGAAACAGGAAGCCAATCTTTAAGTTGACCAAAGGTAATAAAATCTAAAATTCCACATGGCGCTTCGACAAGGCTGTGGGCTGTGCGCCACTCATGAAACGTGTTGTTCCCAAGTGTTGTGAGATAAAGTCGCCCCCCTGGTTTCAGACAGGCCACAAGCTGAACTAAAGCTCCCTTGGGGTCTTGAAACCAATGAAGCGCCAAATTTGACACAATGACATCAAAAGAAGCTGAAAAACACGGATGTTCCCCATCAATAACGAGAGGGTAAACGTTATCTCCCTTCACCTGCTCTTGCGCTTTTTGGAGAAGAGAAAATGAAGAATCCGTTAAAACATAGTGATCCGCATGTGAAACCAGATGACGGCTCAACAACCCCGTTCCGCACCCCACTTCTAAAAGTGTCCCTAAGGAAGGCTGCTCTTGCGTCAAGATTTTTGCAGCCAATCTTTGTGCGATGAAGCTTTGAACTAACGCATGTTGATCATAACTGTCCACCGCGCGGGAAAAAGCTTGGGAAACCCTTAAAGAACGTTTCATGAATAAGATCCGGGGTTAAGTTATCTCTTGTAGATTATCTCTTCTTTCAAGATTTTAGAAGACCTTCTCTTATCATTTTTGCCGTAGTGCTGCTCAGAAGAATTATATATTTTAAAAATCTAATCAACCCTTCCCACATTGTTAACGATTTAGTAACCTCTTTTAACATATGCATAAAAAATATAATTTTTAAAAGGGAGGAAAGGGATGGCCACACCATTTCGGCACCTATGCAGATTAACTCTTTTGACAACCCTGCTATGGACGATATTGACCTTTTTTGTTTTAACGGGAGAAAGCAATGGCGCAAAAACGCTTTCCACTTCTCTTTCCCCCTCCTCTGTCCTTAACCTGACCACGAATCTTAACCATTGCGCAGAGCATATCACTCATTATGAAAAGCAACACGGCATTCCTGAGGGGCTTTTACATGCGATTTCAAAGGTAGAATCAGGGCGTAAAGATGACACCGGCCGCATTGTAGCATGGCCTTGGACCATCAACGCAAATGGCCAAGGTTATTATTTTCCAACGAAAGAAGATGCAATCGTTGCTGTTCGCAAGATGCAACTCAAGGGAATCTCCAGTATTGATATAGGGTGCATGCAAGTTAATCTTTTTTATCATCCCGATGCTTTTAAAACACTGAACGATGCCTTTGATCCTGCCCAAAATGTGGCCTATGCTGCTCGTTTCCTTAAAGGGTTAAAAAACGAACATGCTTCCTGGTATCGGGCAGTCGCTCATTATCACTCAGCAAATCCCATCCACCACATCCCTTACCAAAAAAATGTCATGAATGTCTGGAATCGAGATATGAAGGCTGGAGGGGTAATTTTAGCTGCGGGCGTTTTTGAAGAAAGAGCTCAACCTAAAATTAACCGTATCCGTCGCTGGACTTCATCCAAGACACTCAGTTTGAAAAAGGCTTCGTTTATTCCTTTCTCTAACAAAGGCACTGTCCGGAGAGTTGTGGGGAGCAACTCTTCTCACATTCGAAGAGTTCATCGAAAAACCCTCAAGGTTTCCTAGCATCTCCCACTTTTCTCTTGCAGTTTTAAAGAGATTCGACTAAGAACATCTCATTCATAGTGCGCCCGTAGCTCAATTGGATAGAGCATCTGACTACGAATCAGAAGGCTAGGAGTTCGACTCTCTTCGGGCGCACCAGTGAATCACAGGGTTTTTTGAGTTTAGTAAAACAAGGTATTTTACCGTTGTCTCCAAATTGTCTCCATCAGGAGGAATTTCGACTTCCAGGTTTGCTCCCATTGTCTCAAGTTAATTTTCCCTAATTAGGGAAAAAAGAAAAAAAGATCCCTCGATCAAGTAAACCATCTCTTTACGCAAAAACCTTACAAATCAAAAAAAACCCAGTAAAATGATTATACCTTGGCCTTGATTTCATTATAGAGAGACTTAATGATTTTGTTTCCTCCCAAGGATTCATGAAAAACAAAAAATGTTTCTACCTTTATTGGCCCCATATCTGTAAAAAGTGGAACTAGATTCGATTCTTTTAAAACACTCAATTCCTCAAACCCATCTCACGCTCCACTCAGGAGAAAATCATGCTTAATAAAGTTATTTTACAAGAAAACATCGTCACACAAGTGTTTTTTAGTTATCAGTCTAATATGGGTTGCGGGCGAACTGCCCTGCTTTTGCTTCATCCCACTCAACTGGGTCCCCGGCTTGATACATTTGTTGAATACGCTCTCGCGCAAAACCACTTCCATGAACCGCGGAGCTATAATACCACTCGACTGCCTTTCTCATATCTTTCTTAACATCAACCCCCTTTTCATATAATTCACCTATTGCAAGTTGTAGGCGGTAACAGTCCTTCTGAGTTGATAGGTCCTTAGCTAAATCGAGGGCATGCTGTACATCTTTTTGTACACCTCGTCCACTCAAATACATCTCTGCAAGAGCCGCTTTTGCGAGAAGATGTCCTCTATCCGCTGCCCGTGTATACCATTTAGCGGCTTTTAAATTGTGTTTTCCCACTCCTATTCCGTAGGAGTATAGCCAATTAACATGAAAATTGGGTGTTTAAATTTAAAAAATGGATTGCTTCGGAGCATACGCTCCTCGCAATGACGGCGGGGGGGATCGTCATTGCGAGGGCC
>JAKBAL010000386.1 GCA_021809225.1 Pseudomonadota bacterium
TTTGGGGACACGTAATCGAGAAGGGATTTTTAAGCCCAGCAGGACGGCTTCATAAGAATTCATTCTCCTTACCTGCTTGCAGGAAAGACAAAGTTTGCGGACAAGGCGTTGAGCAATAACAGCCATTAGATTACCAGCAAGCATCGATTGGCTGAGACCTAAGTCGATTAATCGAGGGATAGATCCCAGAGCATCATTTGTATGAAGAGTTGAAAAGATTTGGTGACCTGTCATTGCGGCTCTCAAAGCCATTTGAGCTGTTGGCGGATCACGAATTTCTCCAATAAGAATAATATCAGGGTCTTGTCGTAAAATAGATCGAATGCCTTCAGCAAAGGTCATGCCCCCTTGTTCACGGACATGGGATTGACGGATAAGAGGAAGTTGATATTCAACAGGTTCTTCTAACGTCATGATATTAAGTTTTGGTGAGCTAATGTAATTTAACATAGAATAAAGAGAGGTTGTTTTTCCGCAACCAGTAGGCCCAGTGATAATAAAAATTCCTTCAGGTCGTTTTAAAGCCTCTTTTATTTGGCGTATAACATCTTCCGAATATCCAAGTTCATCCAAAGATAATAAAGATCTGTTCTTATCCAAGATACGAACCACAATATTTTCTCCATGAACCGTTGGATGGGACGCCATGCGAAGATCAATTTCTCTTGGACCTACATAAAAAGTCATACGACCATTTTGCGGACGTCTGGATTCGGCAATATTCATTTCCGTCATAACTTTAAGGCGGACACAAATAGCGGGCCAATAGGACGAATGCAACGTACAAATTTGAGATAAAATCCCATCTAATCGATAACGAAGACGCACAAAGGATCCTTCAGGCTCAAAATGAATATCAGAAGCATTTAACTTGATAGCATCAATTAAAAGAGCATTAATGAGACGCACTGTAGGATTGATAGGATTATTTTTGGAAAAAATATGGGGGGAGGTTTCTTCCAATTCTCGCAACAAAGCAGGAATTAATAAATTATAACCATAAAATCCATCAATAGCTTCAAGAATATCTGACTCAGGGGCGATAACAGGAATAACTTTTTGGACAAATGGAGTGTGATAACGAAGGTAATCTAGAGCAGGGAGATTATAAATATCAGCGACAGCAACCCTAAATGTACCTTCCTCAATGGAAAGAGGAATCAAGCAAAATCGTTCTGCTATTTCACGCGAAATTAAATCTTTTAAAGCAGGGTCAAGGAGTGTTTGCTTCAGGTTAATTTTATCATACCCACTCGTCAGCGAAAGGACTTCAGCAAGAGCTGTTTCGCTAATAAACCCGAGACTTACTAAACAATCTTCAAAGGAACTTTTCTGCACTCGTTGCTCTTTTAAAACCACATCAACCTGATCAAAAGATAAAAACCCTTTTTCAATGAGTGTTGTAATGAGAGTCTGTGATACGGAATTAGAATCTTGAGTTTTCTTGTGTTTCATTAACTTTCTCTGTTTCGCAAAAAGTGAAAATTATGATTATTTTATTTTTAATAAAATTTATCAAAAATATTTCATGATTTTTATCACAAATTGGAGATAAGACAACAGAAAATATTATGAGAAAAATGAAGGGGAAGGAGAAAAATTTTTTTGAGTTTACTTTTTGACAAAGTCAAGATTAACCCCCTTTAGCTTACACAATGGTCTTTTTCTCCACACTTTTCCCTTTCAAGAAGAAACGGAGCTTTGAAGGCTTTGTGCAGCTTTTTCCTGTGTCTTCCCGAGTTATTCTTGGCATCCCTCTTTTTAGCTTCAGATCTTTCTAAAATGAGAACCAACTTGGTTTGGAACGTTAAATCATTAACGGCCACATTCTGAGTTTCATGATTATTAGCTCATAAGCCACGAAGGTATCCGCTAGTTTGCGGGAGATTGCTCAGAATCTCAGTTAAATCAGATCTCTTCTTTTACGAGATCCTCGTCTATTTCATCTCTCTGTTCAATTTAAAGTAAGACGGCAGGTCCTTCCCTTCTTTCAGAAGAAAGAAAAATGCTGTCATAACGATCCTTTTTCTAGAACATGAGAAAGTTTGGGATATCTCTTGTCATTTCCTTCAAATAAGTTGAAAAAGAAATGGCTGGGGCGGTAGGATTCGAACCTACGGATGGCGGTACCAAAAACCGCTGCCTTACCACTTGGCTACGCCCCAAAAGGAATTGCTCGTACCATAAAAATAATTGCCATAAATTGCAACTCTTTGTTATTTTGCAGCAAGAGTTTTTTCAAAATTGACCTTTACTTATAAGAAAGCTATTCTCTTTACTTTACAAAGAATCAGTCATTAAAAGGAAAAAAAATGTTATTGAGGGCCATTTGTCTGTGTTTGAGTCTTATTTCTCTTGTTGCCTGCGGTGAGAAGAAGGGTCAAGACGCTCAAAAGCCATTGATTGTGATTACATCTCCCGATAGCCCCCCCTTTGAATTTAAAGACACAGCTCGAGGAGGTGACCAAGTCATTGGTTTTGATATGGATGTCGCTCATAAACTTGGAGAATATTTAGGACGTCCCGTTAAAATTGTTGAAGCTGACTTTTCGAGTCTTATTCCTTCCCTCCATTCTGGACGTGCTGATATGGCGATAGCTTATTTGTCTGCAACGGATGAAAGACGTAAAAGTGTTGATTTTTCAGAACCTTATTATGCTAATAAGCTCGCCCTTTTGGTTCCTGAAAGCTCTTCAATAACATCGGAAAAAGATCTCGAAGGTAGAAAATTAGGGGCTCAGCTGGGAAGTACTAACGAAATCATAGCCAATCAATGGTCAAAAAGCTTTCCAGGGCTTTCTGTCGTTTCCCTCAATAAAGTAGGAGATTTGGTTCAAGAGCTTAAAAGTGGCCGCATTGAGGCTGTCTTGGCTGAAGATATCGTCGTCAAGAAAGTAGTTGCCTCAAATCCAGGACTCAAACTTGTGAATATAGAGGTTACTGGTGATCCCCTCTCTAT
>JAKBAL010000387.1 GCA_021809225.1 Pseudomonadota bacterium
CCTAGCCTGCGCTCAAAGACTTTTAAAAGCAGAAGGCGTTCTTTATCCACAATTTGCGACCCATAATGTTTATACGGTGGCAACTGTTCTTGAGATGGCGAAAGGGAGAAAAGATATTGAATTTCAGCGTCTTCAAGGTATGGGTGAAGAACTTTATACCCACATTCGTGCAACTCATTCTCTTCCTATCCGGGTTTATGCGCCTGTAGGGACTAATCAAGACTTACTTCCTTATTTGGTTCGTCGCCTTTTAGAGAATGGCGCCAATACCTCTTTTGTGCATAAAATATATGATGCTTCCCTTTCACTTGAAGAAAAAATGAGTGATCCCTGGGCTTTTTTTGAGTCCCATCCCCCGGACGGTCACCCATGCATCCCTTTACCAAAGGACATGTATGGGAAAATGCGGAAAAATTCTCAAGGGTTTGATCTAAGTAATCGAAAGGTTGTTACGCTTCTTAAGCAAGAAATTGAAAAAGAGCAGGGATCTTATGGCACAGTTAAAGAGGCAACAACAGAGGATCTCGATAAAGCTCTTGCAACGGCGTCTTTTCATTGGAAGTCTTGGGATAGCACTTTTGCTAATAAGCGGGCGGAAATTTTAAAACGAGCTGCTGATTTTATTGAAAATCGGCATGGACTTTTTTTGGGTCTGCTCATTCACGAGGGAAAGAAAACATTACCCGATGCTCTTGCTGAGGTTCGAGAAGCTGCTGACTTTTGTCGATATTATGCCACAGAATCTCTTAAGCATTTTGCCACGGTTCAAACAATGAAAGGCTCAACGGGAGAGCTCAATGAATTGGTTTTGCGCGGGCGTGGTGTCTTTGCCTGTATCAGTCCATGGAATTTTCCTCTCGCCATTTTTATGGGGCAGATTACGGCTGCTCTCGCTGCAGGAAATGCTGTGATAGCTAAGCCGGCATCCCAAACTCCACTGGTGGCCTTTCATGCGATTCAACTGTTGCATGAAGCGGGTGTGCCACAGGAAATTCTTCATTTTCTCCCGGGTCGTAGCAGTGTTATCGGCACACTTCTTGTTAAAGATTTAAGAGTGAATGGGGTCGTTTTTACAGGGTCCACCTCCACAGCTCAACATATTCAAGGAACTTTAGCTGAACGCAAAGGGCCTCTCGTTCCTTTGATAGCAGAGACAGGGGGAATAAACGCCATGATTGTGGATTCCTCAGCTTTAATTGAGCAAGTTGTGGATGATGTGATTGTCTCCGCCTTTCAAAGTGCTGGCCAACGGTGTTCTGCTTTAAGAGTTCTTTTTATTCAGGATGATATATATGAACCAACTGTTGCTATGCTAAAGGAAGCTATGGAAGAGTTGACTGTTGGTGATCCGCAATGGCTTTCCACCGATGTAGGACCAGTCATTGATGGAGCTGCACGTGATGACATTGAGTCTTACGTTAAAAAGCATCACCCTTTGGCGCGTACCCCTCTTTCTGGAAAGGAAGGGGATTTTGTGGCGCCGACGCTTCTTGAAGTTCAGGGAATGCATGATGTGAATCGTGAGGTTTTTGGCCCCATTTTACATGTGGCGCGTTTTAAAGCTCAGGATCTTGAAAGTGTTGTTCAAACGATCAATCAAGCGGGGTATGGCTTAACAATGGGTTTGCAAAGCCGCATCGAACAGACCATGGATAAAGTTCGTAAGTTGGCTCAGGTTGGCAATCTTTACATCAATCGCAATATGATAGGTGCCGTTGTGGGGGTTCAACCTTTTGGGGGTGAAGGTCTCTCTGGGACAGGTCCTAAAGCTGGAGGGCCTTATTATTTGCCGCGCTTTGCTGTTGAACGAACGTTTAGTTATAATATCACTGCAAGCGGGGGGAATGTTGCGCTGTTAAATTTAGAAGAGTGAGAGGGGAAGTAGCCTGTCACTTTTCCAACTTGATAAGAAATTCCATTTATTAAAATTATTGATTAAAATAAAAAATTGGTTTTTTTGAAAATTATAAAATAATTCTATAATTATTTTATTAGAGTTAGTGTTTGTTTGGTGATGAAGATGAAGAATAAAATATCAAAGCAAATTTTTAGACGTGCCGTGCTTCCGTTAGCTATGGTAACATTTTTATCAAGCACTGCTTTGGGAGTAGCAGAATCAGTGATAAACGGGGGTGTCAGTGCACAGCTGTCGAATCACCAAGCGATCACGAAGGGTGCAGTGCAACAAAAAACTATAGCAGCTGAGAAGGCTGGTGAAACCCTAGGCAAGCAAACGCCTTCTCAAAAGTCTTCTCGAGGCACTGCTTCTTCTGGTGTCCAGTCGTTAATTAGTCGGTTTGAAAGCTGGACAAATAAAGTCGTCAGTACGGTTAAAACTGTCATTGTGCCTAAGCTGGGAACGAAGGCTCAATCTATTACAGTTAAAAAACAATCTCCTGTTGTAGAGGGTGTTCCTTCAACGAATTTAAGGTCTTTGCCTCAAGTGCCCGTCGTTAAAAAAGAGGTTGTTCAACCCATTAAAACTGAAAAGCAGCTTCCTAAAATACGACCTCAAGGAGTAGCCCTTCCGATAGAAGAGCCAACGTCTAAAGATGTTGAGACGATGGCGTCACTCTTAGTTTCAAAACCAGTTGTTAGTGAGGTAACAGAAGCTGAAGTTCCGCCACCACCTCCATTACCAAAACTAGGATTACTCGCACGTGCTCCGAGTCCAGCTGAGGTACAGAGCGCTTCTGATGCAGTGGATGAATTAGCCACCGCTATAAAAGAGACCACAACAATAAATGATGAAATAGGAGATACCGAACAGGCCATTACTAAACTTATGCTTCAAAAACAGACTTTGGAAGAAGAATCTTTGCAAGGGGCTGAAAAGCAGAATGTGCTGTTAAGCAATCTCAAGACTCACCAAACTGAACCTGTAAGCAGAGAAAGTTTTCTTGAAAGCATTAGAAATCCTCATGCTCTAAGGAATGTAAGTACTCAACCGTGAAAC
>JAKBAL010000388.1 GCA_021809225.1 Pseudomonadota bacterium
TGGGCGCATGCGTAAGGCATTTCGCACCAACTCTCGAATTGTGATTTCCCCTTCACCTTCGATATTAGGGGGGCGACTTTCAAGACGAACGACATCCGGTTGATGAATACGAAGTTCTGCTGAATCCTCAATGGTCACAATGCGCTCGGTTGGATCAATAAGTTGAGACATGGCATTTAAAAGAGTTGTTTTTCCAGAACCTGTCCCTCCTGATATCAACATATTAAGACGACTCGCTGCTGCAACTTTTAAGAGAATCGCCATAGGTTTTGAAAGATTTTCATTTTCGACCATTTTATCAAGAGTAATCTCAATACGAGAAAACTTACGAATTGAAATAGACGTTCCATCTAGGGCAAGGGGAGGCATAATGATATTTACACGGCTTCCATCTGCAAGACGTGCATCCACCATTGGGCTTGATTCATCAATCCTCCTCCCAACACGACTTGCAATACGCCTTGCTATTTGCTGAAGATGAGCTTCGTCATGAAATTTGATATGCGTTTTTTCCAGTTTTCCCCTGCGTTCAACATACACATTGTGAGAACCATTTATTAAGATATCTGTTACTGATTCATCGTGAATAATTTCTTCAAGAGGCCCAAGACCAATCATATCATCCACTAAAGAGGACGCTATGAATTTTTGTTCCTTTGCGTTTATTTGAATTTTATTTTCTGCAGAAAAGTCAGATACAAAATCTTCTACTTCATGGCGTAAAGTACTGGGCGCCATTTGGCTAGCAGCGACCAGGTCTATCCTCTCCATAAGAGCCTCATAGGCCTTAATTTTAAATGATTTTAGTAAATCTGATTGAGATTTGAGAGAACTCAAATCTCTGGATCGACCCAAAAAATCTTTACCATGCTCCTCATTTTCTCTTGAGGGGTCATTGGGTTGATTTAAATCGTTGCCTGTTTTTCGGCCAAATCCAGCCATTGTTTGCTCATTTTCATTTTTATTTTGCACTTATAAAAAAGTATATACGGCAAACAATTAAGATTTTTTTAATTTGAAGCTTTCAAAAAAATGTTTCCAGCCACTTTGGCTTTTTTCTTGCTCTTGCACTCCTTGCACATTGTTCGCTATTTTTCTTAGAGAATCAGCCAAAGAATTTTCTTCTCCTACTAATGTTTTTCCTCGGTTAACACATTCCATGGGAAGTACAGGATCATAAGAAATTAGGTGATCCACTTTATGCTTTAGGGCTTCTTCAAAATCAGGAAGCTTTACCTCACTTTTTGTGGATGCTCCCCATTTATTCATTACGAAAATAACACGATGATCTACTCTTTCTACTCCATAAAGACGCAAGAGTCTTCCCGAGTCTCTTAAACCTGCAAGTGAAGGATCCGTCACAAGAAGCATTATCTGAGCAGATTCAAGCACAACCTGCGTAACATCATTCGAATAGTGAGGAACATCCACGATGACATAATGAAAGAGCTTTGATAAGTATTTGAGAAGATTCTCTATCCCATCAACCTTATAGTTTATTTGTTCATCAAGTGGCTCTTCCGAACTTAAAATATAAAGACGTTCGTTTACAGGGGTTAAAATTCTCTCAAGAAAAACTTGATCAATGCGATCGGGATCTTCAAGGGCATTCCTAAGTCCTAGATTAGGCTTCAAATCAAAGTATAGAGCCACAGTCCCAAAATGTAGATTTAAGTCTACTATAACGACTCGACGAAATTTTTCATCTGAGAGAATAGCTGCAAGATTTGTCGTAATGAAAGTAGATCCAACCCCCCCTCGTGATCCAGCAACTGCAATAATTTTTCCAAGCCTAGATTGAGGCCCCTTCCCTTTTTCTTCACCCAAAATCATATTTTTTAGGGCGCGGCCAACAATTTCTGGAAATAAAGGACTCACTAAATACTCAAAAATTCCGAGTTTCATTAAATCTCGATAGAGCCCTACATCGTTTTTTTTACCTACGGCTATCACATTGACTCCAGGATCACACAAATCCGAAAGCTTGCTGAGCTCTGAAACAGGTAAGTCAGATTTAGAAATATCAATAATAAGATACTGAGGAGACCTTCCTTCTGAGAAAACCTCAATGGCTTCTTTTACTCCCCCTTTGAAAACCTCACCATTCTGTATATAGGTTTCTTTGAAAGTATCGCGAACAACTTCTATATCTTTCTCATTCTCAAGAAACGCTATAAGCTGTGATGTATCGGTACTTGAAACAGCCATCTTTAAGATGCTCCACCAGATGCACTACCAGTCGTGCTTGAACTCCCACTTGAGCTATTTGTACCTGTTGTTCCAGGGGATACGTTTGTTGAGGTGTCGATGAGAGGCGTTGTTTCTCCTTTTCGATAGCGGTTAACACCTGCGGCCAAAACCGTACCATCTGAATCTCCTAAAGTGCGACCCAACATCAGATCTCTCGGATTAGCAATCATCATACCCAAATTGGCGGTATCAGCACACCCATGATTACTATGAGCATAGTCTTGCCGAGCGCTCCCAATGGGTTGAGAAAAGTCTCCACAAGAAGGAGGAATGACGACATAACGTTCAATGACCAATAGAACTCCTGAACCCTTTGGGGCATGTTTTCGATGGAACACACCCTGATCCTGGTCTACCGTAATAAGATCAAAAGGAACTCCAAATCTCAGAAGCTCACGTTCCACATCCGCAATCCGCTTTTCTGAATGACCACCGTATTCTTGAAGAATAACTGTTACAGCTAATGGACTTCCAACCTGCGCCCTTAAGAATTTAAAAAGATTTCGCTTCTCCTTTTCTCCCATAGAGCTGGCATGAGCAGGATAGGGGATCTCATAGGTAAAAATAGCTCGATCCACTTTATTTTCTTTTGGGCTTTGTGCTGGAGTCCAGTCTGCAACCTCCGGAGTACATCCTGTTACAAGAGCAAAAAGTAAGGCGCTAAGTCTATAAATTTTAATATTCCCTCGATTGATCGATC
>JAKBAL010000389.1 GCA_021809225.1 Pseudomonadota bacterium
AAGGTTCACGCCTCTTTCCGGTGGATGCCCTCAAGGAATGGCTACAAGCGGCCAACATTAACGACGACTATGTCTTTCGCTCGCTGCTCAAAGGAAACAAGGTATCTGATCAACCTCTTTCCCCCTTTAGTATTTCGGTGATTGTCAAAACCCGTGCGCAACAGGCAGGGTTCTTAGCTTCAGACTTTTCCAGTCACAGTCTGCGCTCGGGCTTCCTCACCAGTGCCGCAGAAAACGGTGCCTCGCTCTTCAAAATGATGGAAGTCTCAAGGCATAAATCCGTCAATACCCTTAAAATCTACATCCGAAAAGCCAACCTCTTCAAAGATCATGCAGGTGAAAAATTCTTGTGAGGATAAATAATGCTAAAACAAAAAGGGCTGTCTATATATAACAGCCCCTTGAAAGACCCTACTCTTATCGCCCTATATAGTTCTTAATGAAAAGTCTTATTTCTAATAACCATTTGCGCAATAAAAACACTCATCAACCTCTTTTTCAATTGACGTTGATATAGCCTTGCTCTCTTTCTCGAGCTGCTTGCTCAAACTGCGCTATCCTTGCCAAAAGCGCTTCTTCCCGTTTTTGTGCTTCTTGTTGAGTGAATTGAAGAAGTTTCTCCAGTCTTTCATCACAAACTTTAGTATAATCACCGAACAAGGTAGTAATTTGAGTGTTACTGCCTGCCAAAATCATCAGTTGATGTTGAAAGGCTTTTTGCTCTTCTCTGTGAAGAGCCAGGAAAGATTCATGCTGATTATAAAGTTCTTTAATAACCATGTTAGTTTGCTCTCGTTGGTTAGCCATTTCAACTATAAAATTTTTAGTTTGCTCTTTACTTTCAGCCATTAATAGTTGATTGGACTTGAACAAGGCTGCCGATTCTCTCTTCACTTCAGCAAGATTCTCTGCCGATTCTCTCTTCACTTCAGCAAGATTCTCTGCCGATTCTCTCTTCATACTTTCTCGTTCAGCTTCTCTTTGTTTACGCTCTTCTTTTAGATCATTCTGAACCCCTAAAAGTCTTTCTTCAAGACTACTGTTCATGACTTTTAAGCCTTTGATTTCTCCCTCTAAAATACCATTTTTTGCCTCTAAAGCCCCAACTCTAGCAAACAATTCCTGATTAGCTTTTTTAAGATCATCGATTTGGTTATAGATCATATTGAGATGGACATGACCAGCCTGGTGAGCTGTATCCATGCCAATCCATTTTTCATGGCCTTCTCTCTTGTTTTCTGAAGAAGCAAAACTCTTGGCTACTTTCTGCATAGCCGATAAGATTAATCGTTCTTCATCCTGGGTAGCTTTTCTGGAAGAGAATCCATATTTACCCCCTGTAACCAGAAACCACATTGCCGCTTCAGAATCTTTAGTGGCCAAGTCTTCTACATAGATCAGAATGCCTTTACCTGACTTTTCAAAATCTCCCCACCATTTAGCTTCTTGGCTTCTTGGGTTACTAATCGTACGATGGAATCCTGCAGCTAATTGCGTACCTCTATCGTAGAGTTTTTCCGCTTCTGTAGTAGGGTAATGGGCGTGGGTAGAGGCAGTAGACAATAAGGCTGTCATAACCACCAGAGACGATAACTTTTTAAACATTTTAAGATGTTCCTTTATATATGTTTTGTCGACATTTTAATTAAACGTCTTTCCATAAATTAATAAAGAGTTTTTATTCTTACTTTTCCCCTAAAGGTTTAAATAAAGAGTTTTTAACATTAGTTAGAATAACTTTAAGCGTTTTTCATTGAAAAACAAGGTAACCTTGATAACGCAAGTATTTAGACTTCATCATGCATTTCAAATGATTGTTACTTGCTTGTTATGACTAAGTTTATCACTTCTGAAGGCACTGTTCTGGAAGGCAGAACGCTTCTTGTGTTTAAAACCATATAACCATAGCCATCGTCCTCCCTTTTTATAGAAATAGCTTTAAAACCCGCTATTTTATTCATACGGGTTTTGAGGGTTTTAAAGAAATAACCTCTAACACAATTGAAGTTAGGAGGTACATAACCCCTTGTTACTGTCTCTAAAAACAACAATAACAATAGCCACAGGGGTCTAGTTAGTTATCAAGAATGATAGGAAAATAAATTAAAGTTTAGATAATCGTTCTACTCTATCTTCATACGCTAATTGCGCCTCTTCGTTGCCTCCTTCAGCAGCTAATTTAAAAAGTTTAACTACGGCTACGCGTACTTTCTCTTCACCACCCATTTTTTCTGTTAACTGTTTATTCTCATCAGCAATATTTTCAATGGCTAAAGATAAAGAAAAAATACTCTTTAAAGAACCAGCCTTAAGCGCTTTTAAGTACCATTGAGCACTTTCAAATAATGATATAGATGGATTTTGATTGGTTTGAAAAGCGTTATCACAATAAATTGACCCAATTCTTAGTAAAGTATTTACATCCTCTTCTTCCTCCCATTTCTTCTTAAATTCTTCGATACGTTTGTTGTGGAAAGAAAGTACATTAACTTTAGTTTCTCCTAAAGCATTAGGATCAAGATTGAGTTCAGAAATAACCTCTAAGGCTTTACTGATAATTTCTTGACTGTTTTGAGCCTTCATCATAGAAGGTGATTCTTTTTCTATAAAATTTTCTCCAGCGTAACATAGACCTGTTGTTAATAGGAAAAAACCAAATAGTTGGTAAATAATATTCTGGTTAAACATGATCTTTGTCCTCATAAATTATGATTATTAATTATATATCTTCGTTCATTTAATCAGCAATTGGTAATAATGTGTTCCATTGTTGTAAAGAAGGAAAATCAGAAACAGTAGTATAAAAACCGATAATTTCTCCAACAAGATTACCTGGTGCAGCTTGTGATGGCTGTAAAGCCCCTGGTACATCGATAAGAAGAGGATTTACTACTACAGGATGGACATTAGGAGGATTGCCTACTTGTAAAGGAAGATTATGCCATCC
>JAKBAL010000007.1 GCA_021809225.1 Pseudomonadota bacterium
TCGCTTTAGTCTTAGGCTATTTTACAGAGAATAGCATGATCGTAAGTTTCCTTATTGTTGGCATATGTTGTGCTTATCAGATTCTTGCGATTTACAAAGCATCTACCTATGTTCCTGAACATGTTTCTGGGCTTACAACCGCAGCTGCAAACATGATTATCATGAGCTTTGGTTACGCATTTCATTCTGTTATCGGTGTTGTCGTCAATGTCTATGGAGGGACAAACGTGGCGCAAGCCTTTGTTTACGGAATCGGCGTGATTCCTATAACTTTAGCTTTTGGTGTCATGGGATTTTGTACTCTCTTCTATCAAGCACAAAACTATCTAAAAAAAGTAAAATTAAATGCAAATGCGTTTAATGATCAATAATTATTTTAGGAGAATTTAACTATGAACAAAAATAAAGTATTAGCAAAAAGTGCTCAAAGCATTCAGAAAGCACTCACAGATAAAGGCTTAAATTTTAAGGTTATTGAACTTTCTGCTAGCACGAGAACAGCCAATGATGCAGCGGCTGCCATCGGCTGTGACGTTGCTCAGATTGTCAAGTCGCTGATCTTTAAAACAAAAACATCTCACAAACCTGTATTAATTTTGGCTTCTGGAACCAATCGCGTTAATGAAAAAGTTATTGAGTCCCAGTTGGGGGAAAAAGTCACGAAAGCAGATGCTGACTTTACTCGTGAGGTTACAGGCTTTGCTATTGGCGGTATCCCGCCTATTGGCCATAAAGAACCTGTCGATTTAATCTTTATCGATGAAGATTTGTTGAAATTTGAGGAAGTATGGGCAGCAGCAGGCACACCGAATGCTGTCTTCAATCTTAAGGGAAAAGATTTATTAGATCTGACGAAGGGTAAAGTCGTTTCAATTCAGTAACTAAGCAGTGATAAACCCAGACTACCCTAGAGCGACAATCCCTTTTTCAAGGGAGTTAACTTTTTCTCAAGAGGAAATATGCTATGTTTAATTTACTTCGACTTCGACTTACGAAAACTGTATTTGAACGGAACAATTTTTATCAAAATATAAACAAGGAATTTTCGCCATGGACATCAAAACAGCCTTCAAAATCGTAAGTATCGCTTTTTCAACCGCCTTTATTTCGCCTACTTTACCTGCCACAACTCCCCCCCCTCTCCCAACAGTTGCCATCACTCAAATTGCTGATCATCCTGCCGCAGACTCAGTCCGTGAAGGTATTCTAGCGGCTCTAAAAGATAATGGATATGAGAAGGGAAAGACGCTTAATGTTATTTATGAAAGCGCTCAAGGAAGCTCCATCATAGCAGCACAAATTGCAAAGAAATTGGTGGCTTTAAAGCCTAATGTTCTTGTCCCCATTACGACACCTTCTGCTCAAGCCATTGTTAAAGCTGACCAGGGTTACTCTATTCCTATTGTCTTTGCGGCAGTGACTGATCCTATAGCGTCTGGCGTTGTCTCTTCCCTTATCCATCCAGGCGGACACATTACAGGTGCAACAGACGCCTCCCCCATCAAACAACAGATTGAAACTTTCAAAAAAGTTCTCCCCAATCTCAAAACTTTAGGAATTATATACAATCCTGGGGATAATAGCTCCGCAACCCCGCTGAAAGAAGCGCGTATCGTTGCAAAAGAAATTGGTATTTCACTGCTAGAAACTCCCGCATTCAAAACGTCAGACGTGCCCGCAGCCGTACAACAGCTCTTAGGAAAAAATGTAGATGCCATCTTTATTCCTCTTGATAACACGGTTTTATCAGCAATGGATTCAGTTCTAAAAATCAGCTATCAGCATGGCATTCCTGTTTTCTCGAGTGATAGCGATTCTGTTGCGCAAGGTGCTTTAGCCTCCTCAGGCTATACCCACTTTGATACAGGTTATGCAGCAGGTGAAATCGTTGCCAAGGTGCTTAAAGGTGCAAATCCAGGAGACATTCCTGTGACTAGCTCCCAAGATCTAAGCGTATATATTAATACTCGAAGTGCTAAGAAACTTAATATTACTGTTCCTAATTCAGTCTCAAGTATGGCAAAGATGCTGTGATACCAGGTAGGAAAAATAAACTGACGGGCTCCCAGATGTGTCCCGGAATTAAAAAATCCTTTGCGACCCTTTTTGAAGAAGCTTTAGGTTTTTTTATATCTGGGGCCCAGAGAGAACGTTGAATCATACCATTTTGATTGTAGGAAATGTTAAAATCATCGAACTTTCCAAAGGCTCCTCTATTTTGCCCAGTGTTTCAGAGCAAACGAGTTTTTGAGTGACAAATCTGATTTCTTTTTATAGATTGTATCCATATTCAACTGAAGAAACTGTAATTTTACATGAACAAACTTTATTTAAAAAAATTAAGAAATTTCTGTATAAGAAAATTTTCTTACTTTTTTCAAAATAGATCTTTCTTAACTTTAATTCATGATATCTTTATTGTTATTTTAAGTCTTCAGGTCTCTATTTTTTTACGTTTAGGTGAGGAAATTTCGCAAATTTCAACACCAGCAATTGCATTGAATACCTTTCTTTATGTGCTCTTTGGAATTTCAATCTTTTTAGGAAAACATATCTATAGAGGGATGTGGCGATATTCCTCCCTTGGAGATCTTGTCTCGATTTCCTTATCCGTGACATACATCACTCTTTTGTATATCTCTGTAATGTTTTTTTTACCATTGAATCTTTCCCTTCCCCGATCCACTTCATTGATCAACTGGTTTGTATTAACATCTTTTTTAGGTGCTCCGCGCCTTTTTTATCGCATGTATCGTCAACATCGCAACAGAAAATCTTCTACAAATTACTTTAAATCTAAGACAGCACTTATCGTTGGCTCAGGTGATCAAACTGAACTTTTTATCCGCGAGATTTTGCGTCAAAGCGATGATATGTACGAGCTCTTAGGGATTATTGGTTACAAAGATGTTCATATAGGACAAAAGATTCATCATATACAGGTGATTGGAACAATTGCAGAAATTCCGCTCTTAATCGATGGATTTAGGAAAAATAATATACCCGTTGATATGCTTATCGTGGCAGATGAAAATTTGAGCGGTGAAGTGCTTAAGTCTCTTGTAAGCTTGGCGGATTCGTTGGATCTGCGCCTCGCGCGTCTCCCCCATATTAGCGAAATTACTGATCCAACAGAAAAACCACGTGTAAAGCCTATCGCTATTGAAGATTTGTTAGGCAGAGCCCAAACAAGTCTTGATCGTGATAGCATGCGAGCTATGATTAAAGGAAAACGGATTCTAGTGACTGGGGCTGGGGGGACGATTGGTGGGGAATTGGTTCGACAAATTTCAGATTTCAACCCTTCACGCATTTGCCTTGTTGACCATAGTGAATACCTTTTATATATGTCGAGCTTAGAGTTGGGTGAACGTCATCCTAATATTCCTTTAGAAAACGTTTTAGCAGATGTCGCCTGCCGTGAACGTATACGTCACGTGGTTTCTTCCTTTAAGCCTGAACTTGTATTTCATGCCGCAGCTCTTAAACACGTTCCTCTTGTAGAAGACAACCCTTCTGAAGGTTGCCTTACCAATGTTATTGGGACACGCAACGTGGCGGATGCTTGTCGTGACTTTGGTGTAAAGGCGATGTTGCTCATTTCAACAGACAAAGCCATTAACCCCACAAGTGCTATGGGAGCCACAAAACGTCTCGCTGAATGTTATTGTCAAGCTTTAGACATTCTTGAACGACAAAAAACCAATGGAACACGCTATGTTAGCGTACGATTTGGAAATGTCTTAGGGTCTTCAGGATCTGTTGTTCCTCTTTTTAAGCGACAAATTGAAAAGGGCGGACCTATAACGCTTACCCATCCTGAAATGACACGCTATTTTATGACCGTTCATGAAGCCGTAGAACTTGTTCTTCAAGCCATGACTTTTGCTTTAAATTCAGCAATTCAGGCAGGTAGAGTCTTTGTGTTAGATATGGGAGAACCAGTGAAAATTGAAGATATGGCTAAACAAATGATAACTCTTGCAGGGCTTAAACCAGATATAGATATCGAAATCAAGTATACAGGGCTTAGGCCAGGAGAAAAGCTGTTTGAAGAACTCTTTCATGCCTCTGAACATCTTCTACCAACAAACAATTCTAATATTTTGTTGGGTGCACCTCGTACTGTAGATCATAGTATTTTACTACGTGCTCTCAATGAGCTTGAAACCACTGCAAAAAATCAGGATGATGAAACTATCATAAATCTTCTTCATACACTCGTACCTGAATATAGTCCTATTGGTCAGACAAAGAATACTCGCCTAAGGATTGTTTCTTAATATCCACCATTGTGTCATATGGGATTTAACAACCATTTGTGACCCCTTTTGAGGGGAAGCATTTGGGGCGCGGGCCATGAAATAATACGTCACAACCATCCCTGTCATCCCGAAATTTAGGTATCCTTCATGGGCGTCAGCGAACGTTAGGATGCCTTAATATCCGGGCCCCAGAGAGGACTTGAATTAGCTTAACTGGTTCCTCACTTTCGCGCGAACAAGCCTGAGCCCCGGGTATTAAGAAAAACCGTAGTGCCCCCCGAATTAAATCTGGGGTCGCGGACGGTTTCTAAATCCCGGAATGACGCATCTGGGTAATGATACTTTATTTAATGGTCGTATCAGTAGTTACAAAGAAAAAGGACGCAACCTTACAGTTACATCCTTTTAAGTAAAAAGCCTAAATTATTAAAAAATAATTAACCTGCGATAGCGTCTTTTAAGCCTTTACCTGCACGGAACTTAGGCAATTTCGACGCACGAATTTTTATTTTTTCGCCTGTCCGTGGGTTACGACCTTCACCTGCTGGTCTGTGAGTCACTGCAAATGTCCCAAATCCAACAAGACGAACTTCTTGATCATCTTTTAAACTCTTCGTGATAGACTGAATCACTCCATCAACGGCCCGTGAAGCATCAGCTTTTGAAAGGCCAGAAATTTCAGCGACAGAAGCCACTAAATCATTTTTATTCACTGTTAAATATCCCTTTGTTATTGGAAACGTTCCTTCAATTACTGTCCTGAATTTGCAGGACAACTTATAAAATCGTACCCGAATCCTTGAATCCAGTCAATGCCTTAGAAAATAAGATTAAAAAATACTTTTATTGAAATTCAATTACATAAGATCAGTGCGTGGTGATTTCCTCATTTTTTAGCTCATCCGCTGCCTTTTTATGAGTTGTTTTAGAAGTCATTCCTTCAGTCCAAGTGATCGGTTGCAAAGGTTCCTTAAGCGCAATACTAAGAACATCTTCAATTCGTGAAACTGGAATAATTTTCAAACCTTTTTTAACATTTGTCGGAATCTCAGCTAAATCCTTCTCATTATCTTTAGGAATCACAACGACTTTAATCCCTCCCCGTAGAGCAGCTAAAAGTTTTTCCTTCAACCCTCCAATTGGAAGTATTCGTCCCCTTAGTGTAATTTCTCCTGTCATCGCAACATCTTTACGAACAGGGATGCCCGTTAAAACAGAAACAATAGACGTACACATAGCAACTCCTGCAGAAGGACCGTCCTTAGGTATAGCTCCCTCAGGCACATGGATATGAATATCGCGTTTTTCAAAGAGGGGTGGCTCAATTCCGAATTGGGGAGCCTTAGATTTTACATAACTCGCAGCAGCCTGGATAGATTCTTGCATAACTTCGCCTAACTTACCCGTAATCTGCATTTTTCCTTTTCCAGGGAGCATGACAGCTTCAATAGTTAAGAGCTCGCCACCCACCTCAGTCCAAGCAAGCCCGGTCGTCACTCCTACTGTATCCTCAATATCCGCCATTTCATGACGATAACGAGGAATACCTGCAAATTTACTTAGATTTTTCGTCGTTATTTTAATAGCCTTATGCTTTGGAGAGGCAAGATAGCGCACCGCTTTGCGACAAAGGTTAGCAATCTCTCTTTCTAAATTCCGAACACCTGCTTCTAGAGTGTAGGTACGAATGAGTTCACGAATGGCAGATTCAGTCACGGAAAATTCATTCTTCTTAAGGCCATGGCTCTTCATTTGCTTTTCTAGTAAATGACGAAGTGCAATTTGTACCTTTTCGTTTTCCGTGTACCCCGAAATACGTATAACTTCCATACGATCCATAAGAGGTTGAGGCATATTCAGTGTATTAGCAGTTGTAATAAAAAGAACATTAGAAAGATCGTAATCAATCTCTAGATAGTGATCATTGAAGGTGTTGTTTTGCTCGGGGTCTAAAACCTCTAAAAGAGCAGACGTGGGATCACCCCGCCAATCCGTCCCTAATTTATCCACCTCGTCCAACAAAAACAAAGGGTTGGTTGTTTTAGCTTTTTTCATGCCTTGAATAATTTTACCTGGCATTGATCCAATGTAAGTCCGGCGGTGCCCCCTAATCTCGGCTTCATCCCTTACGCCGCCTAAGGACATACGCACAAAATTTCGCCCTGTAGCGCGAGCAACGGATTTTCCGAGTGACGTTTTTCCAACGCCTGGTGGTCCCACAAGACACAAGATAGGGCCATGAATTTTTCCCACGCGATTTTGAACGGCAAGATATTCAATAATCCGTTCTTTTACTTTTTCCAATCCATAGTGATCTTCATTCAGGATCTGTTCTGCTTTCTTCAAATCCTTTTTAACACGGGACTCCTCTTCCCAAGGAATTTCTAAAAGCCATTCAAGATAATTACGTACGACTGTGGCTTCGGCTGACATTGGGCTCATCTGTCGGAGTTTTTTAAACTCACTTTGGGCTCTTTCCTTAGCTTCTTTAGAAAGCTTTGTCTTCTTTATTTTTTCTTCAAGCTCTGTAAGCTCATCCTTGCCTTCTTCTCCTTCTCCAAGCTCTTTTTGAATGGCTTTAAGTTGCTCATTTAAATAATATTCCCGTTGGGTTTTTTCCATCTGACGCTTAACTCTGGTACGGATTCGCTTCTCCGCCTGCATGACGCCAATTTCACCTTCCATAAAATTGATGGTTTTTTCAAGACGAGCAGGAATGCTTGCTGTCTCAAGAAGACTTTGTTTTTCATCAATCTTAAAACCAAGATGGGCAACGATAACATCTGCAAGTTTTGAAGGATCTGTAATTTGAGTTATAGACGTGATCAAGTCACTTGGAATTTTCTTCTGTAATTTAACATATTGATCAAACTGTGAAACAAGGGTTCGCACAAGAGCTTTTGTCTCTTGGGACGAACCTGATTCTTCATGAAACGGCTTAACTGTCGCTTCAAAATAAGATGGATTTTTTAGCCATTTAGCGATTTTAACGCGAGTCTCTCCCTCTAAAAGAACTTTTACGGTTCCATCAGGAAGGCGCAAAAGCTGTAAAACTCTTGCAATCGTTCCGACCGTATAAAGATCTTTCATCGTTGGATTGTCAATGGAGGGATCTTTCTGACTCAATAAGACAACCTTCTGGTTACTTTGCATCACCACTTCTAAAGCGCGAATTGACTTTTCACGTCCCACAAACAATGGAATCACCATGTGAGGAAAGACAACCACATCTCTTAATGACAAGATGGGATAGCTAGTTTGTTGTGTTTCCTTATTCTCTTCACTCAAAGAAGACCTCATACATCAAAATACATTTAATCTTGCTAAGAATAGACTATCCTCTCTCAGACATAAAGGGAAATTATGAAGACTTGGTATATCTTCATATTGCCCTTTATAGTACCCTTCAAAAGAGGCTTAGAAATACTGAAGGAGACTTTAATGATAAAAGCAGTTTCCCTTATCGAAGGTGACGGAATTGGTCCAGAAATTATTCACGCCACCCAACGTGTCGTGGATGCAAGTGGCGTTAAAATTCAATGGGAATTGTGTGAAGCAGGAACAAAGGTTTTTAAAAAAGGTCTTGAAACTGGAATTCCCCAAGAAACCATTGATTCCATAAAGCGCACAAAAGTTGCTCTCAAAGGCCCTCTTGAAACGCCGGTGGGCTATGGAGAAAAAAGTGCTAATGTCACACTCCGTGCTCTTTTTGAAACCTATGCCAATATCCGCCCTGTTCGACAGATACCTGGAATTCAAACCCCCTTTAGTGGAAGGCACATTGACTTTGTCGTGGTAAGAGAGAATGTTGAAGATCTTTATGCAGGGATTGAATATCTCCAAACTCCAAATGTCGCTGAAGCTTTAAAGCTTATCTCTCGAAAGGGATCTGAAAAAATTATTCGTTTTGCCTTTGAACTCGCTCAATCGGAAGGGCGCCACAAAGTCCATTGTGCGACAAAAGCGAATATACTTAAACTAACCGAAGGGCTTTTTAAAAAAACATTCGAAGACGTTTCTAAAGATTACCCAAACATTGAAGCCCACCATATCATTATTGACAATTGTGCGCATCAAATGGTTGTGCGCCCAGAAGCCTTTGATGTCATTGTGACAACGAACTTGCATGGTGATATTATTAGTGATCTGGGATCAGCTCTTGTCGGAGGGTTGGGCGTTGCCCCTTCCGCTAATATTGGGGACGAAGTCTCAATTTTTGAAGCCGTACATGGATCTGCACCGGATATTGCAGGTCAAAATATTGTGAATCCTACAGCTATTTTCTTTTCGGCTGTTTTAATGTTACGCCATTTAGAAGAATTTGAAGCTGCCCACCTTATCGAACAATCCCTTCTTTATACCTTAGGGATCGAGAAAGCTTTTTCAAGAGATCTAGATAGAACCTCAACGCTTACCACATCAGGATTTACAGACATTATCATTCGAAATTTGGGCAAAGAAACAAATTTTTGGGCGATCCGTCCTTATAAACCCTTGCATTTGGAAATGGTCAAAGATTCATCCGAGACGGTTCCAAGGAAGGAGGTTGGAGTCGATATTTATATTGAAAGCACTCTTTCTCCAGCAGCTTTGGGAAAAAGCTTGGAAGAAATTTCCCTTCTCTCCCCTTTCTTTCTTAAAATGATCTCAAACCGCAGTATTCAAGTCTATCCGGCTATCGGCGGGCTCAACCCTGACACGGTTGATCATTGGCGGGCTAGATTTTTTTTAAAAAACAAAGAAATCCAAATTAAAGACGAAGATATTCTAAACTTGATTGAAAGAATTGGGAAAAATCATCGGTGGATGCATATTGAAAAGCTTAATGAATTTAATCATATTCCTGCCTTTACAAAAGCTCAGGGAGAACTATAGAATCTCAATGGAAGTTGAGGAGGAGTAAATGGTTGCACATACAAGGCGTCAAAAAGGCGTTATATTAGATGTCTGGCCGGGGTTTGTTGATGCTTTAGCGACCCTTTTAATTGTCATGATTTTTGCTCTGATGATTTTTGTTGTCTCACAAACTTATCTTTCTGAGGCCCTTCAAGGAAGCCAACGTGGCCTTGAGTCTCTTCAAGCTAAATTACAAGAAATTGCTAATTTACTACAGGTTGAGCAAAAGAAAAATACGAATTTAGCAAGCTCTTTCAACTTAACATCCCAAAAACTTGCAGAACTTCAAGCATTAAAAAGTCAGATGGAGGCTAATTTTTCTCAAAAACTAAACGCAACTGAGAGCCGTGCAGTAGATGCTGAAACAACCCTTGCCGCCCTTCAACAACAAATTGAAACGCTTAACCAACAATTGCAGACTCTGAATACTGCGCTTCAAGTTTCAGAAACAACCTCAAGCCAACAGAAACTGACGATTGAAGATTTAGATAAAAAACTCTCAGCAGCCTTGGTTCAAAAGGTGGAAGAACTTGAAAAATACCGTTCTGAATTTTTTGGAAAATTAAAAGAACTCCTTGCGAACCGTTCGGACGTTAGGGTTGTAGGTGATCGTTTTGTTTTTCAATCAGAAGTTCTGTTTCCCTCAGCCTCAGCAACCTTAGGAAAGGAAGGAGAGAATAAACTGAAGCAACTTTCCAACACTCTTAAAGAGATTTCAGCAAAAATGCCTACTGATTTAAAATGGGTTTTACGTGTTGACGGACATACAGACAACAAACCAATTCATACGGAAAAATTTGATTCGAACTGGGAGCTTTCCGCAGCGCGCGCCATTTGTGTCATCAAGTTCCTGATCAAAGAAGGGATTCCTGCTGACCATTTAGCAGCTGCAGGTTTTGGTGAGTTCCATCCTCTTGAAAAGGGGGAAGCTGATGAGCGCAATCGTCGGATTGAACTAAAATTGGATCAAAGGTAATGCCATGGAGAAAACTATCATGAATAGCGTCGAACAAAACCAAATAGAACCAAAAGGAACTCTTGTTTTTAGTAGTGACCATGCAGGGTTTGAATACAAGGAATACTTAAAAGAGTTTTCTCGTTTGCAGGGTTATACCATCATAGATTGCGGTACTTATTCCTCTGAATCTGTTGATTACCCTGACTATATCGAACCTGTTGTGAAAGAAGTTCTTGCAGGTGCACAAGGCGTTATGATCTGCGGGAGTGGGGTCGGCATGAGTATGGGCGCCAATCGTTTTAAAGGCATAAGGGCGGCTCTTTGCGTTGATGGCCTAATGGCCCAACTTGCGCGGGAGCACAATGACGCAAACATTCTTGTTCTTGGCGAACGGCTTATTGGCAAGGAAGAAGCTATTTCCTGTTTAAGAGCTTTTCTGAACGCAACCTTTCAGGGAGGTCGTCATGCGCGTAGAATTAAGAAATTGGAAGAGCTCTAATAATCAAAACTTTGACAGAACGTAGAAGTTTTTATTTTTTCATTTCTAAAAAATTATTATAATAAGGAATTAAGACTTAAGACTTGACAAATCTTAGGACTAAGCTTACCTTGTTAGTATGGGGTGTTTTACATTGAGTGTTATCATATGAATTATCTTCGATTTAATTTTCTAGATAAAAAGAAAATATTAGCTAATTTTTTAGCTATTGCCACAATTTTTGCGATAGGTTCTGATGCCGGTAAAGCTGCTGCTCCCGCCCGCAAACAACCAACAGTAACAACAAAATCAAAGCTATCCGCAACTCGACAGAAGAAAATAGCTCCTCCTCAGAAGAAGGTAGTCGCTCCTCAAAGGAAAATAGCTCCTCAGAAAACTGCTGCTCAACAGAAGGCTGCTGCACTTGCAGCTCGACAGAAGGCTGCTGCACTTGCAGCTCGACAGAAAACTGCGGCTCAACAAAGGGCTGCTGCACTTGCAGCTCGACAGAAAACTGCGGCTCAACAAAGGGCTGCTGCACTTGCAGCTCAACAGAAAACTGCGGCTCTCCAGAAGGCCTCAGCACTTGCGGCTCAACAGAAAACTGCGGCTCAACAAAGGGCTGCTGCACTTGCAGCTCAACAGAAAACTGCGGCTCAACAAAGGGCTGCTGCACTTGCAGCTCAACAGAAAACTGCAGCTCTCCAGAAGGCCTCAGCACTTGCGGCTCAACAGAAAACTGCAGCTCTCCAGAAGGCCTCAGCACTTGCTGCTCAACAGAAAACTGCAGCTCAACAGAAGGCCGCAGCACTTGCAGTTCAACAGAAAACTGCGGCTCAACAGAAGCAACAAGCTGAAGCTGCGGCAAAGGCAAAGACAGAAGCCCTAAAGAAGCAAGCTGAAGCCAAAGCAAAAGCAGATGCCGCAGCAAAAGCTGAAGCCCTAAAGAAACAGGCTGAAGCCAAAGCAAAAGCTGAAGCCCTAAAGAAACAGGCTGAAGCCAAAGCAAAAGCTGAAGCCCTAAAGAAGCAAGCTGAAGCTGAAGCTCTCAAGAAGCAAAAAGACGCTGCTGAAGCTCTTAAGAAACAAAAAGACACTGCTGAAGCTCTTAAGAAACAAAAAGACACTGCTGAAGCTCTTAAGAAACAAAAAGACGCTGCTGAAGCCAAAGCAAAAGCAGATGCCGCAGCAAAAGCTGAAGCCCTAAAGAAACAGGCTGAAGCCAAAGCAAAAGCTGAAGCCCTAAAGAAGCAAGCTGAAGCTGAAGCTCTCAAGAAGCAAAAAGACGCTGCTGAAGCCAAAGCAAAAGCTGAAGCCCTAAAGAAGCAAGCTGAAGCTGAAGTTCTCAAGAAGCAAAAAGACGCTGCTGAAGCCAAAGCAAAAGCTGAAGCTCTAAAGAAGCAAGCTGAAGCTGAAGCTCTCAAGAAGCAAAAAGACGCTGCTGAAGCCATAAAGAAACAAGCTGAAGCTGAAGAAGAAAGACTACGCGTCGAAGTAGAAAGAGCCCGCGTTGAAGCAGAGCGCGTTGAGGCAGAAAGAGTTCGCGTTGAGGCAGAGCGCGTTGAGGCAGAAAGAGTTCGCGTTGAGGCAGAACGCGTTGAGGCAGAAAGAGCTCGCGTTGCTGCAGAGCGTGCTGCTGAAGTAGAAAGAGTTCGCGTTGCTGAATTACGCCGTGTGGCGGAGCTACGCGATCAACAGGTCGATCCGGTCGCTCACCGGACATTACTCAATAATGCATTTAATAATGTTCCTGAAGGTAATCATTTTCAGCTTTTTTCAAAGCAATTCGTTCAACGTGAACGTCATATTTTGGGTCCTGACGTGTTGAGTATGGCTGAACCGTATCCCACTCTTGATATAGGATACCAACCAGATCCAGCCAACCCACTAAGAAATACAGCTAGATCTAAGATATATGATAACCTGGATTTTGGTGACATAAACCAGAACTTGCCAAATGCCCCATGTATTCATCAATATAACCCTACTGATGGCAAGATTGACCTTACAACACCATCATATCTCGTAAATATAAAAGCGGCTTATACACGTGGTTTTGCGCCTCAAGAAGTTCACTGGCAATTGGGAGATGTTCTGGACGAAAATATTGATACTTTTGTTTTGGCTATGTATCTTCCTAAACAAGCTGCTGGGAGCCCTAAATACGCTTTGAAACCTCAATATTGGCTGGAACCAAATGCACCTACTAGGGTTGGAATTAAAAATTCACTTGATATAAAAGATTCTTATTCTCATCTGTACGACGTCAGTTCTGGACTTTTTTCAAGTCAACCGGGTGGGCCTCGTCTCCTGCACACTCAACCTCCTACAAACCAACCAGAAAATGCTCTTCTTCCAGCTGCAGTTTCAATCCATAATAGTTGGACAGAAGTAAAAAAAGCGACCCCCACTACTGCCGAAGTCCCTGCACACCTTGTAGATCCAACTCTTATCTGTTCACCCCCGCACAAACTTGACATCGAAAACTTGAGTAAAGAAACGAGTGTTTTTTATTCCGTAACAAAATGGCTAAATCCAGCCACCCGTGTGATGAAAGCTGCTGTAGTAAGATATATTTCTCTTAGTGAAGATGATAGGAATGTTGTTGAAGGCGTTATTCCCCGCGCCCATAATCTTGACGACCTTAAAAACCAACTTGGCGAAATAGGGCGGCTTTCGAAGCCTGTGGGACGTTATTTTGATCCCTACGAAAAGGATGAGCTTTAACCCTTTTTAACAAAAGCGAAAAGCCACTGGCGTTTATGATTTATCCAACACGTCCCATAATGGATGTGTTGGATAAATTTTTAACCTGCTATTTAATTCCCCTTAAGCCAAATTAATTTTAAAAAACGTCTAAGTCTATTCAATACCATCACTGCCTCTCCTTTTTTATGTATATCAAAAACAAAATTATTTATTTTATTTAAATTAACTCATTATTATATCAATAAATTGTATACTAATTATGATCACTTTTAAGATCATATATTTATATTAGGAGAAGAAGATGAAAGTATTACTCGCAACAACAATGGCTCTTGGTGTTATCTTTACGCTCGGAACCACAGAACCCGCAAACGCATATTATTACGGGCCAACATATGCACCCGTTTACGGGCCAGTATATGGTCCGGCTTATGGCCCAGCCTATGGTCCAGGATATTTTCAATCACCCGCCCCCCTGGTATGCGTAGGACCTTTATGCATTCTTTAGTAAAGAACTAACCTCCCTAAAAAGGAGGCTCTCTACGTATTAATAGAAGGAGGAGCTATGGAATATTTCTAAGCTCCTTTTTTATGATATTTTTACATTTATTTAGTTAAATACTTTTTAAGTTAACTTATTATTATAAATTTTATTATACTATAAAGATGGTATTATAATGTACCGAATCTTAAAAATGAGGAGGAAAAAATGAAAGTTCTATTAACAACGACACTGGCTCTGGGAGTGGTCTTTACACTCAGTGCCCTTGAACCAGCAAGCGCTGCGGTCATGGGGCCTGCATCGTCAGGATCTCAACAAGGTCATATTATATTGGCTCATGGAGGAGGACATGGAGGGGGTCACCATGGCGGTGGTGGTTGGCACGGCGGCGGGACATGGCATGGTGGTCATGGCCACTACGGCCATGGTGGCAATTATTACGGTGGGGGTGGCGGCGGATACTACGGTGGCGGCGGCGGATACTACGGTGGCCCAGCATGGGGTCCAGTATACGACTATGGTCCCGTATATGATGCACCTATTGTTTGTGTAGGTCCATTGTGCCTTTAAGTTCCCTTAAAAACGGAACAATTTTGGAAAACAGGAACGATGACTTGGTGAATATTTCCCAAGTCATTTTTCTTTTTAAGGAGTAATATAAATATTAACTTATAATTATAAATTATTGTTGTAATATAATAATAACAGCATAATGGAGGTAATTATGAAAATAATTTTAACAACAACAATGGCTCTAGCCGTTGTAACAG
>JAKBAL010000390.1 GCA_021809225.1 Pseudomonadota bacterium
ATATTCAAAATGAGTACAATGGTTAGATACAATTTTTTTCTTGTCACATAAATTTACTAATGATAAATATTTTCTTTAAGAACTTAATTTTAGAATAAAAACAATGAATTTAGACTGGGATAAATTAAAAATATTTTATTTTGTGGCTAAGGCTCAGAGCTTTAATCGTGCTTCAAAAGATTTAAATATTTCGCAAAGCGCACTCAGTCGGCACGTTCAACTTCTTGAACATTTAATGAAAGTGCAACTTTTTAATCGTGTTCCCAGGGGCTTGGTATTAACAAAGCAAGGAGAAATTTTATTTGAAAAAGTAAAAGAAATGGTCTCCTCTCTTGAAGATGCGAAATCAGCCATTCAGGAAGAAACGGAAATACCCTGTGGCAGTTTGAAAGTAGCCACAACTGTAGCTCTTGCAAGTTTATGGCTTGTGGAACGTGTTGCTGGTTTTCTTGAGCGTTATCCAGATATAGAACTTGAAATTATCGGTCATGATGAAAAACTAGATGTTAAAGCTCGCGAAGCGGATGTTTCCATTCGTCCGTTTATAGAAGGTCAATCTGATCTCATCCAAGAGTATCTCTTCTCTTGTTTTTTAAAGCTTTATGCAAGTCCAGAATACATTAAAAAATTTGGAATTCCACGTATCGCCAAAGATCTTGATAAGCATCGAATCATTACTTTTGGCGAATCTACTATAAGGCCTTACAGTGATATCGATTGGTCTTTACGAATAGGTGCAAAGTCAGAGGAAGTGAGAAAACCCTATATAAGCATTAACTCATCAAAAGGAGCCTGTCGTCTTGCTGAACTAGGGTTAGGAATTGTTGCTTTATCAAAAGAGTTTCCGGAAATAGAGGAAACAAATCTTGTTCCAATACTCCCTGATGTTCGTGGCCCTGTTGTAGACTTATATTACGTTTATCCAACAGCGCTTAAAAATTCGAAGCGTGTCCAAGTGTTCGGTGAATACCTTGCAAACTCAATGCCAGTTGAGTCTAAAAGACGTTTTACATGATGAGCTGATGTAAGAAAGTTAGGCTGCTCTTTTAACAAAAAAAACATTATCTCGCTTTAGTTGTCGGGCACCCAAAAGTGAAATAGGCTTATAGAAGCTCACAGCAGCCCATCCAATCAATCCACAAAACATAAGATAAACTCCAGGTACAAAAGAAGCACCCGTTAAAGTAACTAACGCTGTAGCTATCAAAGGTGAGGTTCCTCCAAAAATAGCTTCTCCACAAGAAATTCCTAATGACATGCCGCTATAACGATGAGACGCTGAAAAAATTCTTGTTGCTAAAAATGCTCCAACAGGTGCTACATAAAATGCTCCACAAAAACTAAAGATAACTTGCGCAATTAAAATTCTTTCGATTGACACCGCATCATTAACAAATAAGAAAACAGGTACGGAAACAACCATAAGCAATAGAGAGCCGTAGCTCATGATTTTACCAAGACCAATTCTGTCAGAAAAATAACCAATTAAAGGGATGAATATCATCCACATAATTAAAGTTACAACATTCAAAAGCATACCCTGAGAAGGAGAAAAACCTACCTGAGAAGTTAAGCTACTAATATAAACGGATATAACATAAAAAGGGGCAAGAGCGGCAGCCCCAATTCCTATTGAGCAAAGAAAATTACGTTTTTGATACTTAAGAACATCTAATACGGGAGAGTCACTCACTTTGTGGTGTTTAGCAAGATTCATAAATGCTGGACTTTCATTCAATTGAGTTCTAAGGAATAGCCCCAATAAACCAAAAACAAATCCCATAACAAAAGGGATGCGCCACGCCCACACTGGCATCGTATCAGTGAGACAAATGGCTCCTAATCCTGTGCCGATCACAGCCCCAATTAGACTGGAAGCAGGTAGTAAACTACATGCAAATCCGGGACGATAGCGTTCATTGAATTCAGCAATGAGGACAGTAGCTCCTGTATATTCTCCAGCAGTACAGACACCTTGAGTAAGCCTACAGAGTATAATTATAACGGGTGCCCAGAATCCTATCTCCGCATAAGTTGGTAAAAGTCCGATGGTTAACGTAGGAAGTGTCATAAGAAAAATAGAGATCAGCAGAGCCCTCTTACGTCCATAACGATCACCCAGGTGTCCAAAAATAAGAGCTCCTACAGGACGCATAAGAAAACCTGCGGCAAAAGCCCCAAAGCTTGCTATCTTTGAAGTGAGCGGATCTTCAGCGGGAAAGTAAAAAGAAGATAAATAAGCAGCAAAGAAACCATAAAGGGTAAAATCATAGTATTCTAAGGCATTTCCCATTGTGACTGCCAAAATCATCTTTTTATTTATTTTCATAAAACGTTCCGTTTCAGCATTTTAATTTTTTTCAAATTTATTTATATGCAATTAAGCCTAATACGTTATTACCTTCGCTATTTATATCATTTGCAATTTTATCAATGGTAAAATAACCCTTTTTTTCAACATAAAATTTACTCTCTAGCATAATTGAGTCAAGTATATCGATATCAATCAAATTTATAGATTTAGGTATTTGGTGAGCAATATTGGGTACATAATAGCTCGTATCCTCAATTAAACCTGGCCACTCACAGCCAGCCTCCTTACGTTTTAAATAGAGGGGTAAAAATTCTTGATAGAGCTTTGCATAAGGAGTTGTCGTCGCGAAAAAAAACTTACCCCCAGGTTTTAACCATTTATAGATCTGCTTTATAGCAATAATAAGTTCGTCTCCAGGTAGGAAATGGAGAACACCGGAAGCAAGAACAGCTCCTAAGCTATTTTCAGGAAAATCAACTTCACCGGGTATTTTTCCTGGCCTTAATTCTAGGTTTTTCCGATAAAATTCGGAAACGCTCTCCTCTAGAATTTTTAAGTGACGAATATCAAGATCGTTAGCGATAACACACACACCTTGTTTAAGAATAGGAATGGTCGCAACACCG
>JAKBAL010000391.1 GCA_021809225.1 Pseudomonadota bacterium
CCCAAGCAACGCATTTTCAGCTTGTTTATATGTGCCAATACCTTTAACTGTTTCTGCGACATCAGAACTCTCGGCACCTAATGATTGTAAAATATCCTGATTTGAATATCCTAATTTTTTTAATTTTAAGAAGAAAGTTTTAGAAACAGCAAGACAAGAAATTAACAAAAAAACTGATCTTTTCATTGATTACAAAGAAATCAAAACATCTCGAAAAATCACATCAATTCAGTTTTTGATCAAACGCAATCCAAATTACGGATTGACCGAATTTGAAAAGATGCAGAAGAAAAAAGCTGAGATGATCCGCAAAGAAATGCGCTCTAAAAATGCCTTGATTGAGAAGATTGTCGAATATGGATTTTCAAGACCTGCTGCCAAAAGATTTCTGGAACAAAACACTGAGGAAGAGATTGAAAATGCCTTGAAAGCTGTTGATATCCAAGTTTCAAAAGGACAGGTTAAAAACACAAAAGCCATGCTCAAAACAGCTATCCAAGAAAAATGGAAACTTGATGTTTATAGGGTGAAGAAAAAAGCAGCCTAGTCTGTCATAGGTCTTCCGCCATTAGCCCATATCCAGGCGGACAAGCTGATGTGATGATCATACAAATGCTGAGGAGTCGCTCTTCTTCCGTATCGTTCTTTGATCTTGAGAGGCTTATCAGGACGGCATTGTTTCGCGATGTGCTTGATCAATTCTTCATGATCTTTTGGAACCCAAACGCGGACTTGAATCATTCCTTCCATTTCTTTTCTAAACCTGTAAGCCTGCATACGCTCTGTCATAAATCCTCTTGTTACTCCATCTAACAAACGCCGTTAGGCTATTCTAGCGCTTGCGAAAAGTGTAACGCACTTTTCTATAGCGCGTAAGTGCGCATTTAGTCAAAATTTGAAATTTCTCCTGCATGACGTTCATAGAAACAATCAAAAGATTTTTGATATGCGCGTTTATACGTTGCAGGCAACAAGATAAAAATTAATGGATTTTCTCGACGTCAGAAATTCTTAAAATCTTGAAACTTTCTGTATTGAACCAATATTTGAATATCAATGTTTGTTTTCTATTCTTGTGATAAAAATAAGGACAGTTTCCAAAAGGAGAAGGCTTCATGATAAAAAAAACAAAAATAGCGTTCTTGAGTTTTATCCTCTTAACGGGGATACAAAACGCATCCGCCATGCAAGCGGCCGTTGTTGAAAGGTTGATAGAAACAGGCGTTCCTCAGAGGATTTTTAAAACTCTCGCTCCTTCAGTACAATTTAGTTTTTCAAGTAAAAAGGAAAGAAAAGTGCCTGTTTTTTGCAACCCTACACGAGACGTCGTTGCCAAATACCTTCTTGATGATGATCAAATTCGTAACTCATTTATTCGTGCTTTAACACCTTTTAAAGATGTTCAATCTTCAAGAAAACTTGATAATACGTTGCGTCCTCTTAAACTTGATCAAAACCTCCTTAATATCCTCAAAGAGGAAGCATTTGTTAGGTTTTTAAACAATCCAAAAAGCTTGCAACTGAATTTTTCAAATCTTTCTCAAAGAACAGAAGAAACAGAAAATTTAGAAAAAGAAATACGGATTGCTCAAAATTTCTTTAAGCACTTGAGAGAGAATTATGAGGAAATAAATCAGGTCCTCTTGGATGATAAAGGACCAGTCAGTGATGTCATTTGCAAGCTTGGAACAGGAGAACATATCCTTGTAGAAGTTCAAGTTGAGCGTCAGGATTTTTGGGATAAAAGAGCTCTAGCGTATGCCTCAATGCTTTTTGGAAATCAATTGCGCAAAGGAGATGAATGGCGTGAACTGAAAGATGTTATAGCTGTGAATATTCTAGGTACTGGAAAAGATGAAGATAGAAAATTTTGGCCAAAAGAGAGTTACTATAAGCGTCATTTCGTCTTCCAAGATCAATTTGATAAGACAAAAATGCCGCTTAAGCTTGAAAATATTCAAGTAATTCAATATTCGTTAGGAAACGTTAACATAAACAATATTCAAAATTCAGAAGAAAAAGCATGGCTGGATTTCTTTAAAAACGCCCATCATTACCAAGATATTCCTAAAAATTCTCCTGATATCATGAAATCGGCTTATGAAAGAATTTCTTCCGAACAACTTCCTCATCAAATCAAGGAACTTTATGAAAAAGAGGAAAATCAATTTAGAAACTTTAAAGGACGGTTTGAAGAAGAAAGAAACCTTGGAAAAATTGAGGTTGCATACGATTTAGGACTATCAGACGAACAAATCTCTGAAAAATATAAAATTCCTTTAGACGTAGTTCGTTCTGCCGTGTCTGAAATTAAAAATAACAATTAACCTTAGAGCACACTCTCTAATGCCTTTTAAATGCGATTCTAGAGGTTGTAAACGCATTTCGGATAGTTTGGTATATTCAAGCTATTCAAGGACGAAAAAAGGTATGTTTTGAAGCATGTATAAAAAATGGCCCATTTCAAACACCTATCTAGAATCGCTTTAAGTTTGGTCTACAGCGCGTTTATTGGATAAATGGTATATTTCACCAAAATATCCAACAATGCGTGTCTACGGCCTTTAAAACGGCCTTAGCGACGATGTTATGTGTATTCCTGAATTTTCTTTTTTGATATTAGTGGAACTTCTTCCCTGTGTTGTCAGTTTCCAGAATTGATCCAAATTCCTTCTTTGCCGAGCCAAGGGGGTAGCGAAGCTCGAAGAGCGGAGCGTAGGGGGCGAAGCCCCTTGAAATTAATAGCTTAA
Source organism: Pseudomonadota bacterium (assembly GCA_021809225.1). The sequence goes on from JAKBAL010000391.1 coordinate 2,751, forward strand.
ACCGAAGGTTTTCCGTTTAGTACTTTATCCCCATCAAATTTTCAAAAACTTCATTTCTTTTTGCTTAGTTTTTAACCTTTTAAAGGTTTTAAGTATTTTAGGCGCCCGCTCAGCCACAGAAATCCTGGTGTTTTTAGACTTAAATGCAACTTTTTCTAAGCGAAATGCAACTTTTTCTAAGCGAAATGCG
>JAKBAL010000392.1 GCA_021809225.1 Pseudomonadota bacterium
TCATATAAGTGCCCAACTCAGCCGGACGTTGATCGAGATGCTCTTCCTCAAGCAAACAAAGGGCTTCATGGGCCACAGCGCTTGCAAGGGGGTTACCCCCAAAGGTTGAGCCATGACTACCCGGTGCAATAAGTGAGAGGATGTCACGGCGGCTTAAAAAGAGTGAGACCGGTAAAATCCCGCCACCCAAAGCTTTTCCAAGAATCAGTCCATCAGGTTTGATGTTTTCGTGCTGAAAAGCAAACATTTTACCTGCTCGACCTAACCCAGATTGAACTTCATCAAGTATCAATAACACATTCTTTTCTGTGCAAATGCGCCGGATGTCTGTCAACCATCCTTTGGGCGGAACAATGATTCCCGCTTCTCCTTGAATGGGTTCGACTAAAAAAGCACAGGTATTCGGAGTGATGGCTTCTTCTAAAGCTTTTGCATCCCCAAAAGGAATAATTTTAAATCCAGGTGTCAGAGGACCAAAATCTTTTTGATAAAGAGGCTCTGATGAAAAGCTAATAACTGTTGTGGTTCGACCGTGAAAATTATTTTTCGCGACAATAATTTCAGCTTGATTTTCCGGAATTCCTTTGACTTCATATCCCCATCTACGCGCCACTTTAACGGCCGTTTCCACAGCTTCCACGCCTGTGTTCATGGGAATTGCCATATCAAATCCGGAAAGCTCGCAAGCTTTTTCCAAAAAGGGAGCCAGCTGATCTGTATAAAATGCACGTGAAGTGACAGCAAGCTTTTTAGCTTGTTGCGTAAAAACTTTTAGCAGACGAGGATTACAATGGCCAAAACTAACAGCAGAATAAGCCGTCATCATATCAAGATACTTCTTTCCCTTCGTATCCCAAACCCAAGCCCCTTTTCCTTTGCTTAATACAACAGGAAGAGGAAAATAAGTTGGAGGGCATACCAAAGCTTCGCGTGCAATAAAGTCATCTTTGCTCATACTTTTTCCCTGTTTGGTAGTAGATTTAAAAGTAAGTCTCTCATAAGAAGAAGAGTTTTGCTATCCTTATCAAGTTCTGGATTATATTCTACAATCTCAAGAGCTTTAAAAAAGGAGTCATTTTGAATTCTTAAAAGGGCCGGCATAATTTCTTTCCCTTTCAACCCCTTTGGTGCAGGGGTTCCCACACCAGGCGCTTCTTTAGGATCAAAAGCATCTAAGTCGATGGAGAGACCAAATCCTTTTGTTCCTTTTTTTACAAGATAAAGAGCTTCTTTAAAAACAGCATCAAATCCTCTTTCTTCAATCTCTTTCATAAAATAAATACGCACTCCTAAACTCTCCAGAAGAGTAGCTTCTCCTTCTTCGTAACTTCGAACGCCAATGAGACACACATGATGAGGGCTTAAAACAGGTCCTTTTCCTAAGATATTGACAAGCAAAAACTCACCAAATCCAAGTAAAATGGCTAAAGGCATGCCATGGTAAGCTTTAGAAGGGGTTGTTTCCATTGTATGGGCATCCATATGAGCATCAATCCAAATAAGTCCAAACTCTTGTTTCGCTTCAAAATGACCAGTAACCCCTGCCCAGGTTCCTACAGCAACCACATGATCTCCACCTATCACGACTGGAAATTGATTGTGTTTAAGAACTTGCTCTACTGAAATTGATATGCGTCTGCAAAGATCCTCAATGTAGGGTAAGGTCAAAGAGCCTGGAGGGAGAGTAACCTCTGCTGCTGCTTTAAGAGGAAAAATCGTTTCTTTCCAAATCCAGTTAGATCCCAGAGAGGATAAAACTCCTGAGTTTTTAAGAGCTTCTGGTCCTTTCTCTGTTTCACGAATTTGAGCGCCCCACCCAGATGCTGACCCAATAAAGGCTACAGGATTCATGAAATATTCCTTAACTGAAATAGAATTAATTTAAATGATGTAATAAGCTTTTTATATTTAATCTTATCATAAAAAATAATAATAAAGTATAAATAAAGATAAATAAAATTTGTGAGATTTTACTGAAAATACGTAACTATCATTACGAGGCCCCGTGGGGATCGCGGCAATCCAGAAACTTAAGTTTATTACCAACTTTTCCATCTTTTGGCGTTGGGGCTAAAGCAATCCAACCATCTTCAAAACTATTGGATATATGTGTCGATTTCTATCTGTCTTGCTCTAATTCACCTTTTCTTTGTTGCGTCATAAGGTTATTCCCCTTATTTTAAAATCTGCAACTTTAGGAAAGATCCATGATGGAACAAAAACATAAACATAAAGATACTCTTTGGGAAAACGTGAAAGCTCTTATTTATGCTATTCTTCTGGCGTTACTTATTCGCACTGTGTGGCTTCAACCTTTCCATATTCCTTCAGGTTCTATGATTCCAACTCTTTTAATTGGAGATAACCTTTTCGTTTCTAAAACTGCTTATGGCTATAGCCGTTTTTCCATTCCTTTTGGAGGGACAATAAATTATTTCTCTGGGCGCATTTGGGCGAGGGAGCCAAAACTTGGCGAGGTTGCCGTCTTCCGTTCCGTTGTAGAACCGGATACGGATTATATTAAACGCGTTATTGGATTGCCTGGGGATAGAATTCAAATGAAAGAAGGCATCTTATATATTAATGATGTTCCCTGTCCTGTTGAACCTCATGGGGAGTATAAAACAGTTAATGATAATGGAACGATTTTACAAGCTGCTCAATTCGTAGAAACACTTCCGAATGGTTTTAAGCATCTCATTATTAAGCAGGTTCCTTTTGGTGAGGGAACCTATGACAATACACCTGTCTATGAGATTCCTGCTGGACATTACTTTATGATGGGGGATAATCGAGATGGATCAAATGATAGTCGAGCTCAGCAAGTTGTTGGCTACATTCCCTTTGAATATTTAGTGGGTCGTGCGAGCTTTATTTTCTTTTCAACAGGTGGTCATACTGCCCTTTGGGAGATTTGGAAATGGCCCTTTACAGCTAGA
>JAKBAL010000393.1 GCA_021809225.1 Pseudomonadota bacterium
AAGGGTTGCAGAAGAAATAATTTTTGGTGCTGAAAAAGATACATCCTGTGCGTCCTCTGATATAAAAATGGCTACTAATATGGCTCAAGCAATGGTAACAGAATGGGGACTTAGTGAAAAGTTAGGGCCAATTTTCCATGGTAGAACTAACGAGGATATTTATGCTTCAGGTGGCGGAGGTGATAAGGGGAGATCAGAAAAAACTTCAGAAATTATTGATGATGAAGTAAAAAGAATAATAAAAGAAGGATATGATTTTGCTAAAAATATTCTTACAACTCACTTAGATCAATTACATATTCTAGCTAAAGCTTTAATAGAGCGTGAAACTATGTCAGGGAAAGAGATCAAGAATCTTCTTTCAGGGCGTGATATAGAGAGTGAAGAAGAGAATGATTTTCCTTTTGGAAAGGACCAAAAAATTATTTCCAAGACTGTAAAGAAAACAGAACCAAAAGGAAGAGGTGTCAAAACAGCCGCAATTAAAAAAGTTAAGGAATCTAAGCCATCTTAAGTAAGGACAATTTCCAAAGGAATTTAAAGGTATGACAAAAACAAAAGTTCTAATTATTGGTTCTGGTCCTGCAGGATTTACCGCTGCTATATACGCGGCCCGTGCGGCTCTAGAACCGATATTAATCTGCGGTATGCAACCTGGTGGACAGTTAACTATTACTACTGACGTTGAAAATTACCCGGGTTTTGCAAAACCGATACAAGGTCCGCAGTTGATGCAAGCAATGGAAGCCCAGGCAGTGCATGTGGGGGCAAAACTCGTTTATGATTATGTTGAAAGGGTTGAGATAGCTAATAAACCTTTTCGAGCCTTTACTTCCTCAGGTGATGTATACGAAGCTGATACAGTTATTATTTGCACCGGTGCGGAAGCAAAATGGCTGGGGCTAAAATCTGAGCAGGAATTTCAAGGGTTTGGGGTATCAGGTTGTGCTACCTGTGATGGTTTTTTCTTTAAAAACAAAGAGGTCGTAGTAGTGGGGGGCGGTAATACGGCAGTAGAAGAAGCCTTATTTTTAACAAATCATGTGAGTAAAGTTTACTTGGTTCATAGAAGGAATGAGCTCCGAGCAGAGAAGATTTTGCAGGATAGATTATTTGCGAACAAAAAGGTAATTCCTATATGGAATCATGTATTAAATGAAGTTGTAGGTACTAAAGACCCAAAATCAGTGACTGGAGTTCATCTTAAAGATGTAACTTCTGGCCAGATCAAAGAAATTGCTTGTGAAGGGGTATTTATAGCAATAGGTCATAAGCCTAATACTGATATCTTTAAAGGCGTTGTTGATATGGATAGCGAAGGTTACATAATAACATCACCAGGTTCTACAAAAACTAGTGTTGAAGGAGTGTTTGCAGCTGGTGACGTTCAGGATAAAATATATCGTCAGGCGATAACTGCTGCCGGAACGGGCTGTATGGCCGCTCTGGAAGCTGATAAATATTTAAGAGGTTTATAGTTAGTAGGAATGATGGACACAACCATAGAGAGGGTACTGCCTGCAAATATTAAAGCAGAGCAGATGCTGCTTGGGGCTGTTTTAATTAATCATACCTTGATTGAACAAGTAAATGAGTTCTTAAGAGCTGAACATTTTTTTGAACCTTTGCACCAAAAAATTTATAATTCGATTGAGGTTGTTGCTGATAAAGGCCTTACACCTTCAGTAATAGCCTTAAAGTCAATGCTTGATAAAGAGCCGTTATTTATTGAGTTAAACGGAGAGGAATATCTGATAAAATTAACGACCATGGCTATGGTTGTGATTAATCCTCATGATTACGGCAAAATAATATTTGATCTTGCAATTAAGCGCAATCTAATACAAATAGGCGAAAATATTGTAAATACAGCTTATGATTCTACTTTGGAAAATACTGGAGCTGAGCAGCTTGAAATAGCTGAAAGTAAGTTATACCAACTTGCTAGTGAAGGAATTAATGAAAAAAGTTTTGTATCAATCAAGGACCACGTAGCTTCTTCCCTCAATAGCATTAACAGAGCGATGAAGAATTCTGATCATGTAACTGGAATCTCTACGGGTCTTACCGATCTTGATACAAAACTTTCAGGATTCCATAATTCGGATCTTGTCATTATTGCAGGTCGTCCAGGCATGGGTAAAACTGCTTTTGCCATTAATTTTGCTTTTAATGCGTGTAGATCTCTGCTTAAAAAAACTGCTCCCGATTTACCCCCCCCTTCAGTTGGTTTTTTTTCTTTGGAAATGTCGTCTGAGCAGCTTTCTACTCGATTACTCTCAATGTTGACTAAAGTTGATTCTACCTTGCTGAGAAGTGGAAAAGTTAATGAAGAGCATTACAACGATTTAAGGAAAGCGGCAGCAGAACTTGCCCAGATACCATTCTTTATTGATGATACTCCCGCACTGACAATATCAGCAGTTAGAACGAGAGCCCGTAAATTAAAAAGAAAGCATAATTTAGGAATTTTGTTTATAGATTATCTCCAACTCCTCCGTGGTTCTAATAAATCCGAAAATAGGGTTATTGAAGTCGCAGAAATTACCCAAGGGTTAAAAGCGCTTGCTAAGGAATTGAACATACCGGTTATAGCTTTAGCGCAGCTTTCAAGAGCAGTAGAACAAAGGGAAGATAAAAGGCCTATGCTATCTGATTTGCGCGAATCCGGCTCGATAGAACAGGATGCTGACGTGGTGATGTTTTTATACAGGGAAGAGTATTACTTAAGGAGGCAAGAACCCAAGCAAGATGACGTTAAATATTCTGAGTGGGTGGATAAATTAAGTAAAGTCCATAATTTTGCCGAAATTGTAGTTGCAAAACATCGTAACGGTGCTATCGGTAACGTGTCAGTGTACTATGAGGATAGGTATTCGACTGTTAGCAATCTAGAAAAAATTCATTAAATTAATAAATTTTTTATGAAAACT
>JAKBAL010000394.1 GCA_021809225.1 Pseudomonadota bacterium
GTATATTTTCGCACGGCTTTCATCAATAGGTCGTGGGATATATTATCAAATAGCCCCTTAATGTCAAATTCTAGTACATAGTCATATCTCCAGCATCTCTGCCTTGTTACTTCTATTGCATCTAGCGCTGATTTATTTGGCCTATATCCATACGAATCTTCCAGAAATATAGCTTCTACTTTTGGTTCAAACACCAAACGTACTACCATCTGACAGATCCTATCTCCTACCGTCGGGATCCCTAGGGTGCGCTTCCCCCACTTTTCTTAGGGATCGCTACTTCTCTAACCGCCGGCGGATAATAACTTCCCGATGACATCCGATTCCATAGCTTGTATAGATTCCCTTTCAGATCTTTTGCAAAATCCTCCAGTGATTCTCGATCTATTCCTGCTGCTCCAGCATTTGCTTTTACAAGTTTATACGCCTGTACAAACCGCTCTTTTGGAATATCGAATGGTTTTGTTGTTTCTTTCATCATTTCCTCCTGATTTCCATCAGTTGAATGTCGACTACAACTACTTAATGCAACCCCTTTGCTCCACGTCCATTACAGATGCTTCATTACTACTACGAGTTGCTCCGCCCCAGTTTCTGGCCTCAGTACTTTCATTCTCACGGTTTCTGCCATTTGAACTTTTTCTTTTACATCCAGACGACTGGTTCCCGCAGTTCCATAGAAAAGCCCAGATCAGACTCACGCCACCTATACGCCGGACACCATCTGCTCAGAACTCAGGTTTCTTGCAGATTTATCTTAGCACTGTGTACAACACTAATTTCGATGTCATATTAAAGTCACGACGCGTCAACAGTGATTCAGCTTTATTCGTCTTTCTAATCCATACCTGCACAATTTTTTTTTCCTTGCGCTTTTCTTCAACGCTCACGACCACCACTCTTAATGGCAGCCGCTTGAAGTGGTTTGAAGCCTGTTCCTGATAACCGACTCCGGTGGGTCTTCCACCATCTTTCCTACAGCTTCACATATATCTGCTTAGCTCCCTCCTTTCGCAGTCTTATGCTTTCTACGGCACACTACACAAACTTATTTACAGACTCAAAAAAGGCTCTTTTTTTTGGCATTGTCAAACTCTAAATCCTTTTTATTTGACGCGTGTCTTGCATCAATAGCTTCTCTTAAAGGTCGCGTCATGTTCCGAAATAATTCTTTTTTGTATTCCTTGTGCGTATCTCTTGTCTTTTCTTAATGTTCGTTTTCATGGTTTTTAACTCCTCTTGTGTTTAATTTTAAAATTCATATGGCATTTGTTAAAAAATGGGTTTTCCTTTGATTTTCTTGAGCTATCTCCTGCGTATAATAAAATAAAGTGCTTCTTTTAGAAGATATTTTTAGGTGCTGATTTCCGATTTTGTCTTTCGAAACAGCCGCTATCTCTAACCTATCTTCATCTAGGCATTCTCTATCACAGGCTAAAAACTCATCAGAAGAGCTGCCTTTACTTTCAGAATCATCGTGCTTAAGTGTTAAATCTTCTTTCTTACTAGGATTAGCGCATTCTTCCAATTGACTTTCCTCTTTCAGATTTTCTGTCTCTCGTCCTAAACCTCTTAATGCTTCAATTGCTTTTCTCAAATTCTCCGAAGCTTCAAGTAGCTCATAAATAGCCTTTATTTCTGTTTTCAATCTCTCTTTTGCATCCACACTTAATTTTCGCTCTTCTCTTATGGGAATACCTTTTGAATCCCCGCTATTGGATATGATGGGACAGCGCGTTTTCTTAAGCTTATTTTTTTGAAAAACAATAGGTGCACTCACAAAGCCTATTGGATTTTTGTTAATATTCAGGCTTAAAGCCGTCTTTTCGAGGTCTTTTTGAGCGAACTCAAAAGACGCCAATAACCCCTTCTTTTGAGTTGCCTTGCTTTCATCACTTCGAAGCTTTTCTAGAAACCCTTGAAGAGTCTCCCACTCACCCTTGATTTTCGTGTATTTTTTTTGTAGCAGTGTCGTTAATCGCCTTAAGGCTTCGAAATTTTTGGCTAGTCCTTTCTCAAAATTTTCTTTAGCTTCAACCAAAGATTGCTTAAGTACTTTAATATCGTTTTCTATCCTCAAAATTTGAGTGTCAAGCCTTCCCATGTCTAGTGAGAGCTCATGTTCGGCTATTTGATTGGCCTCAATGGATTTTTCAAGAAAAAGAATCTCCTCACCTAATTTTTCCAAAGGGATTATCATCTTCTTTATTTTTTCTTGATAATCTTTATCACTCAAAGCACATTTTTCGTCTATTTTACCTAATATCTTATCGTATTCCTCTTCGCATACTTCTCTTTTTGCTTTTTGAAGCACTTCCTCTAAACATATTTTGGCTTTCGCATCAATTTCCTTCAGCACTTCCAACTGTGCCGCACTTTTTTGAAACCTTAATTCTTGTTTTTCTATGTCACCCCTTTCTTTTTCGGAATTTTTCCGAATCGTATTGTATTGATTCAGAATCTCCAATGACTCTTTCTTGGTTGAAAAATCTTTAATTTTTGTGTATTCTTGTGGACGTGTTCCCCCATCTAAGTGATTTAAAAAAGCATTCAAGGTGGCACACCTTTTTGAAGAAAAGTGCCCCTCTCTCATCGCCTCCGCTATGGCCCACTTTAGGCCTTGAACGAGCCCATTTAAACGGCTGATGTGCATATGCACATCCACTTCATCAGCGAAACTCGGCGGATTTTTCAAGTATTCCTCCAAAGTATCCTGCACTTTTTGAAAAGCTTCTCCTAATTCTCTATCGGCTTTACTTCGAAAAAACCAAGTGATGGAAAATTTGGTATTCAAATACCGGTGTTTGGAAACGATGTCTCTAAGGTCTTGACTCAAATCCGCGAAAAGTGCCATCGAGCACAAAAGTCGGGTTCGTCCCTTTAATTCTGTGAGGCAAATCTCTTTCACCCTTTGGACGTGTTTTTCTTTG
>JAKBAL010000395.1 GCA_021809225.1 Pseudomonadota bacterium
TGTAGGACTATCGTCTTATATGAACCTCAGTCTTCAACAGTACCCCGACGTCGAAGAACAAGTTTTAAACGTTGACACAATTTATTCCGGTGCCGCCTCAGGAATTATTGAATCAAAGGTGACAACCGTTTTAGAAGATGGACTTTCAGGTATCCCTGGTCTGGATTATATGGAATCCTCTAGCAAAACAGGGCATAGTCAGATTTTTCTCTTTTTCAGACCTGGCACATCCCTGAGCGATGCTGGTTCTGACGTTCGTGAGCGTATTGCTCAAGTTCGAGATAGTCTTCCCGAAGAGTGTAAGGATCCAAAGGTCATCAAAAGCTCTGCAGGTAAAGATCCTTTTATGTTTGTTACCCTAACAAGCGATACGCATAATGAACTTGAACTTGATGATTATGCCGAGCGCAATCTAAAAGGTCCTTTTGAGGCTCTGCCTGGCGTAGGTGGCGCAGACATCTACGGCAATGCGATTACCATGCAAATCCGTTTGGATCGAGAAAAACTAAAGGCTTATAATATAGCTGTTACGGATGTGTTGGATACCTTAGAAGAAAGTAGCCAAGAACTTCCTGCGGGCAGTATTATTAAGGGGAAACGCCACGTCAATATCGTTGCAGAAGCTGGTTTAAATACGCCCAAAGAAATGGGCGAGTTGGTTGTGTCTAGTGCTCAGGGACGTGTCATTCATCTAAAAGATATTGCCGCGATTTCTCTGGATCAGGATACAGGGGAAAGCCAGTGGATTCCTCGTTTTAATAAAAAGCCTGTGGTCTTTATCGGCATTAAAAGGAAGGCTGGCGGAAATGTGCTGTCTATTTCAGCCGCTGTCTGTAATTACATTGAAAAAGCCAAAGAAAGTCTTCCTCCAGGTATGCATCTTAGCGTGGGATATAACTTTTCAATGTTTATTGAAGCCTCTATTAAAGCCGTACAGATAACCATTTTTGAAGCCATTATTCTTGTCTTATTAATTATCCTGTTTTTTTTGCATTCACCCAGAGCCGCCATTATTCCCCTTCTGAGCATTCCAGTGTCTTTAATTGGTTCTTTTGCCTTTTTGTATGCCTTTCATTGTTCAATCAATACAATTACCCTTTTAGCCATGGTTCTGGCGATTGGCCTTGTGGTTGATGACGCAATTGTGGTTCTTGAAAACATCCATCGTCATATCGAAAAAGGACTTCAGCCCCTAGAAGCCGCCATCAAGGGCAGCCGTGAAGTTGGCTTTGCCGTTATTGCCATGACCTTAACGCTTGCCAGCGTTTATGCTCCTATTGCTTTTGTGCAAGGGTTGACAGGCAAACTATTCGCCGAGTTTGCAGTTTCACTGGCTGGGGCTGTTTTAATTTCCGGACTTGTTGCCTTAACTCTTTCTCCCATGATGTGTTCTAAGCTCTTGCAGCCTAAAAAGCTTGAAAAGCAAGGGCGAATTTCTTTACTTATTGAAAGACTTCTCTCCAACCTTGATAGAAGTTACCAAGGCGCTTTGGAAAAGGTTTTGACCTTTCCTAAACTTTTATGCGGTGTCTTAATCATGGTATTTGTTGGAGGACTCTTTCTTTTTTATAAGCTTCCTTCCGAACTTGCCCCTCAAGAAGATCAGTCGATTATTATGGCGTGGGTGCAGGGTCCTGAAGGAGCGACTTTGGAATCCATGCTCCCCTATACATATAAGCTAGAAGACCTGTTTACGTCAGTCCCTGAATACATTGGAGTATGGACAGCATCGCAACGATCTGGAATTTATGGGGGAATAACGCTTAAACCTTGGAACGAGCGTAACCGCAGTCAATCAGAGATTATAGATGAGCTGCGTAAGAAGGCGAAAGATATTCCTGGCGTCCAGATTTCTGTATTTCCGATGAAAAACTTGCTTACAGGCGGACAATCGGGACTTCAAATGGGGATTAAAACAACCGGATCTTATGCCAATCTTGAAAAAGAAATGGATAAGCTTGTAAAAAGCCTTAAGAGCTCGCCTTGCTTTGAATCTGTAAGCCATGATCTTCACTTAGGGACCCCTCAACTCAATGTGCAAATTGATCGGAATAAGGCGTCTCTTCTAGGCGTAAAAGTGAAAGATATTGGCCGAACCTTAGAAGTTATGCTCAGTGGTAGTCGTGCCACCACATTTGAACAAGATAGCAGACATTACGATGTTGTTGTGCAATCTCAAGAAGGGCATAAACATGACTTTAATGATATTGGTAATTTTTATGTAAAAGCCGAACGAAACGAAGACGACAGTGAAGAAAACAAGGCAAAGGGTGCCGAAACAGAACCTGAACAAGATATTGTTCCTTTGAATCATTTGATAACGGTGACGGAAGTTGCTGTTCCTGCAGAATTGAAACATTTGAACAAAATGCGATCTGTCACTCTTAATGCCGATCTTCAGCCATCTTGTCGTACGGACGAAGCTTTATCGATCGTTAATGCTGCAATTAAGCAAGAGCTTCCCCCTTCCTTTCAATCAGAACCCATTGGCAACTTGCGAAAGTTTATGGAGTCTCAAGGCGAGATGTATCTTATGTTTGCTGCTGCCCTTTTGTTTATTTATTTAGTTCTTGCCATTCAATTTGAAAGTCTGGTTGATCCTCTTCTGATCATGATCACCGTTCCGCTTTCACTCTCGGGGGCGCTTTTAGCGCTTTATTTAACGGGCGGAACCCTTAATATCTTTAGTCAAGTAGGCTTGATCACTCTTGTGGGACTCATTACGAAGCATGGTATCTTAATTGTTGAATTTGCTAATAAGCAAAGGATGCAAGGCCTCTCCGTTCTTGAGGCCGCGCGTAATGCCGCCTCCTTACGCCTGAGGCCTATTTTGATGACTACTGGTGCTATGGTTTTGGGAGCCATTCCCCTCGCCCTTGCCACTGGCGCAGGGGCTGAAAGTCGCCAACAAATTGGTTGGGTC
>JAKBAL010000396.1 GCA_021809225.1 Pseudomonadota bacterium
ATCTTCCATGAAACCTCTCCTTCACACGCAAACAGTAAAGACGGCATCAATCCAGGTTTTAGCAAAGCCGTATAAAACGCCTGAACTGATGCCAATTCCCAAAGGAATGAGACTTGATTTCATGAAAGCAAAGACCACAGAAGCGGCAATTCCTATCCCCATAATGACATTCATGATGTTGCCACTTAAAAGGGCATTGAGCCTCCCTGTGCTGGTACCCATCTCTCCATCTGGAATAACTGCAAAAGCTTCTGGTGGACTAAGAATAAAGGCAGCAATCACAAAAAGAGCAAGGAGGTCCGGCGAATTATAGGTTGATTGAGAGTGTTTCATTTGTTTTTTTCCTATTTTTAATGAGCGTCTTTGGAAGTCATGCCCTCATCCTTAGGAAGGCAGATGCGAAGATTGGATCGAGATTGTTCAGAAATTTCTAAAGAATCAAAAAGAGGCCGCTGCAAGTCTGTTGAATGAGAACCCTGTGAGTCCTTTTCTTTAAGCAAAGAGGCTTTCTTTTGCTCAGGAGAATAAGGAGAACGAAGATATTGAAGCCTTCCCTCGTTTCCTGAAACAACAATATAAGATGTGAGACGAGATTGGCCGTACGTGTCTATCCAGTGTTGGTAGGTAAGTTTGCCTTCTACATAGATGGAATCCCCTTTTTTCAAAATACCTTTGATCCACTTCACCGTCGATTCTCGAAAGACGATAATACGGTGCCATTCCGTACATGTTTGCCATTCACCAAATTCATCTCTCCAAGATGTGCTTGTCGCGAGAGAAAAGGTTGCGATTTCTCTTCCGTCTTGGGTGAGATCAATTCTAGGGTTACGGCCCATGTTTCCTTGTAAAATGACTTTATTCAACATAGGGTTCTCCTTGTGTGGTGATTATGGGGTTTGAATCATTCTTGAGAGCAGATGAACAAGAGAGAAAAATACCCTTTCTCAGTTGTGTTCTGATGTTCCGAGCTTGCGGAAAGGATCTTTGAGCAATGGTGAGGAGTGGTAAGCGCAAGTCGTTAATACGACTTAAAACTTTGAGATCTTCGCTCTCAATCCACACAAGCCTTCCATCAAACTCCCGAAAATTAGCATTGGCAATTTCCTTGAGGACAACCAAAGACACAGAGGTTTTTTGTTGATTCAAGCAACTCAGCTGCGTGCACCAATCTTGCCAAATGGGATCTTGAATGGAAGCTAAAGTCTCCGCTCTCCCTTGATCTCGATCGCTTTTGATTCCTTCTGATTTTTTGAGCTGAAGACGCTCAGGATTATCAAAATTTCCTGCCAATACTTTGAGAACATTGCCTTCTGAGAGAACCCAATCAAGAGTGACGTGCCACCTTCGGCCCCCCTCCCCCATCAAAAAAGAAGAGGCTTTGATTCGTTCACAGAATCGTTCCCATTGCCGCACATCGTTTTGAAAATGAAGAGAAAGAAGAGAACAGAGCTGGCGTTTACGAATTTCAGTCAGTTGAAGAGATTCCTGACACACGTGTTTTTTCCAGATTTCAAAAAATTGATCGAAATTCTCTCTTTCTTTCGTTCTCTGCGCGGGCTCTTTATTCCTATTCTCAGTATAGGCATCTGAGGGCAAATTTTTTTCACTCGAAGAAAAGGTATTTGTATCTAGCCCACAATTTTTTGGAGCTGCATGCAAAGGCGTTTCAGGGGTATTTTTATTCGATTGGAAGTTTCTTGAGTCCCAGAATTCCTCACTTGTGCAGGAAGACTCTAAAGAAGTCTCTCTAAAATTCTCGTTCGAAGGCAAAAAGTTTTCATTCAAGTTTTCCTCATTCAAAGAAAGCGCTTTTGAAAACCCATGTGGATGAATTTTTTCTCTTAAAGAAGAAGAAAAAATGCCTCTATAGACCTCAGGAAGTGTATGTCCAATGGTATGGAGGCCTTTTTGAAGCTTTCTTAGATTCACTCGGTACTGAGTAGTATCCTTCCATTTATCAGCGGAATTCACTCGCTCCTCAACCCATCCTTGCTCAACCAGCAATTTTAAATACTTTTGCATTGATGGAAGAGAGACTTTGAGCATCGTTTCTTCGCTAAGCTCCTGGGCTGTTTTGTAGATCCACCCCTGACGAGGGGAGATATTACACTCAGGCTTAAAGCTTCGCTCCTCTTCTAGAAAAAGATCAAAATCTTTGACCCGTTGAGTCCAATACAACAGCTGATTCAGCACAACGGCACTGCAATGATCTCCTGTGAGGTCCACAAACTCTCGACGAATGATGGCATCAGGGATAGAAGCTCTCTTCCAGAATTTATCTTTATCACCTATAAGATTTGTCATCGACCCTCCCTCCCCAATTGGTTCAGGTTCGTCATGGTGAGCTTGCGAACTCTTCGCCTATCAGAGTTCAAGCCCAATATTCCGTGAAAAAGGCCATCAGTTGCGTCTTTATGGTGAATTTCTAAAAGGTAGGTCCAACGTCCGTAGAGCTTTTCCTTAAAAGAAGCCATAGGGTGTAAAGAGAGAATGAAAAACTTAGCGTTCTTCTTTCTGCCAAACTTCATGAATCTCTTAAGAAGATTTTGATAAAAAGCCTGACAAAGCTCCAGCTCATCTAGTGTGGAAAACGGTTCACTTTGGTCTAAGGAAAGACAAAGATTGGCCACCCATATTTTTCGACCATTGGCATGAAGAGTTGAAACAAGCTTTCCGATTTTGTCATGAAGATCACCTACCTTCCTTTTATAAAGAAGGGCGCCTCCATAAACGTCATGACTTTCATCTTCAGCAATGATGAAGGTGGTTCTGGCTTTCTCTTCTAAAGTAAGTTCAAAGTTATGGTAAAGCTTAAAGAGGTCCAACAAGGCTTCAATTCTGGACTTATGAAGACAATGATCTTTTGGTTCTATAATTTTAAGCATAAGAATTCCTTTGCTAGTGTAGAGGGCTAA
>JAKBAL010000397.1 GCA_021809225.1 Pseudomonadota bacterium
CAGGTGTAAACTGAATGCGATGAAAGTCCACGTCAATGCCTTCAGCGATCGCTTTGGCTGCTGTTGTTTTGGCCAAGCCTGGCATCCCTTCAATCAATACATGCCCATCAGCAAGCAAGCATACAAGTAAATTCTCAATCAGATTTTTCTGACCAATGATTTTGTTTTCAATGGCTTGTTGAAGGTTGGCTAGTTTATGCTGATCACTTATCTCAATGCTTTCCCGTTCATCAAATTTGGCTGCTTTTTGATTCATTTCCAAACACCTTTTCAATCTATTCGTTAATTTTTCTGGATAAGGACTAACCAGTATTCTTCAGGATTTATATAGTCATCACTTCCTGCTTTTCAACCTGAAATTTAATACAAAAATCATCACAGATATGCTGGATGCGGCACTTAAAAGGTAAAATTGAATTACCCAAGATGCCTAAAAGAGGACGTAAGGATATTATTTAAAAGTTTTAAAAATGAAGATGTTATTATCTGATTTTAAACGTTTTTTAAATTATTAAACTCAATCGAAGATCGCTTAAAGCCTTAAATATTCTTAATAAAAAGGATCATTCAGTTTTGAGTGTTGTTGATTATAATTAAACCTTTTTGTTGACAGCTGAGGGGTCCTAGTGCTTACCTAACCGAATCTCATTTTTAAGGGAATTAACTATTTTTCAAGGGGAGAGCAGTTATGCTTAAATTACTTCTACTTCGACTTACGAAAACTGTATTTGAACAAAATAAACTATGTTACTTTATAAACAAGGACTCTTCAAAATGTACATCAAATCAGCCATCAAAATCGTAAGCGTTGCTTTTTTAACCGCTTTTTTTTCATCCTCTTCATCTGCCACAACTTCTCCTCCTCCCCCTCTCCCGACCATCGCCCTCACCCAAATTATTGATCACCCTGCAGCAGATGCCGTTCGTGAAGGTGTTTTAGCCGCCTTAAAAGACAATGGATATGAGAAAGGAAAAACCCTTAATATCGTTTATGAGAATGCGCAAGGAAGCTCTGTAACCGCCGCCCAAATTGCCAAAAAATTTATAGCCTTAAATCCGAATGTCCTCATCTCTATTACAACACCTTCAACACAAACGATGGTAAAAGCTGATGAAGCCTATGGTATTCCTCTTGTTTTTGCTGCGGTAACCGATCCCATTGCTTCTGGTGTTGTCCGCAACCTTATCCATCCAGGCGGATATATTACGGGAGCCACAGACGCTGCTCCCATCAAGCAACAACTTGAAGCCTTTAAAATTATCTTGCCCAAACTCAAAACTTTAGGCGTTATCTACAATCCTGGTGATAACAGCTCAGCCACCCCACTTGTAGAAGCTAAAAAAATAGCTAAGGATCTAGGCATTACCTTGATAGAAGCGACTGCCTTTAAGACATCAGATGTCCCAACAGCCGTCCAACAGCTCGCTGGAAATCAAGTAGACGCCATTTTTGTTCCTTTGGATAATACGGTTCTCTCCGCAATGGATGCTGTTTTAAAAATTGCTTTCCAACATAAAATTCCCGTCCTTTCAAGTGATAGTGACTCAGTAACTCAAGGCGCTCTTGCCTCTTCAGGGTATACCCACTTTGACACAGGATATGCCGCTGGAGAAATCGTGGCACGCGTCTTAAAAGGAGAAAAGCCTGGAGATATTCCCGTAGCCACCGCTCAAGATGTCAATGTCTATATTAACCTCAAAAGCGCTGAAAAACTAAACATTGCCTTTCCAGACGAAATATTAAATTCTGCGAAGAAGATGTGATATCATTTATAAAAAACAATTAAAAAAAAATGTAGATCAAATCGATCACCATTTGTGCAGTTGATTAAGCTTTTTTGCTTGGTAAGGGAACAGAGAGGCTGAACATCCTTTTACGTTCTCGTAACACCAAAATGTATTGTGAGTCCTTTTTAAGGTTATAACGTGATCAAAAAAGTAAAGAATTATTACTTAAACTTCAAAACTATTAGCTACTCATCATAAAGTTTTTCATCCACTTTTAATGATCTAGGCTCTGTTCCACAAATCTGAAATTCACATCGCTGGCAGAGCTCAGGGGGCGCTAATATTATAAACACCGGAAGATCATTCAGCTCTCACACGTTCTTACTCGAACAAAGTTAGGGAGAAAAATCACTTCACTCCCTCCCTCCCATAAGACCCACAAAAAGGATACTCAAAAATGTTGGCCATAAGTACCAACTTACAATTCCTCCAATCCATGTTATTCCTTTTTTCTTTTTCTTATTCTTGCTGATTTTCTTTTTTACCCAAGCAATATAAACACTATCTCCCAACAAGGCAGGAAGTATAATGTATATAAGTATAGCCAAGAAAAAAGCAAGTAAGTATAGGACTTCTAAAAATGATGCGTCCAAAGAGGGTAGTAAGAACGAAAAACCATACTTTAATAACAAAACAATACCCAATAAAGCAAAAGGAAAAATAGTATATATAATAGCAAAAAAATACATCTTGCGAAATACAAACCAAGTTTCTCTAAATACAAAAGCCGCCCAATTCCAGCTTAAAAAAACCTTTTATCAGATTTAGCTTTAAACTTGTGCAAATAGCGTTGTGTTTCTGAAGACCATGTTTCCGGATCTTTATAAATCTCGCTAGTTGCAGAACGTCTTATAAAGTTAAAAAATTGCTCTTCATTGACATTCATAACGTTTCACTCCATCCTATATTGCCCCTTGTAACATAGTCTCATTCTTTAACTTTCTTATTAAAGAATAGTGTCATGTATGATGAATCTGATTAAGAACGCAAGAGTTTTTGGATGCAACGGTCTTCTAGAGCAAAAACTTCAGGGAGCGTTGCAAACGGATTTTTGATAACAATTAGTTATTTCTACCGAAAGGTAACTTGAGTTTTGTGCCTATTACGGAGGATCACTACCTCTAC
>JAKBAL010000398.1 GCA_021809225.1 Pseudomonadota bacterium
CCTCAAGCTGAGGATAAGTTTTGCACTCTTTTATAGAATTGAGCTGAGGTAAAAGATTTTGAGTCCATAGCCCAGCATTTTTTTGAAGAAATGCCTTTAAGGTTTCTACAGGAATCCATCCTTCTAAAATGGCTCTCAAAAGTTCAATTGCAATAAGTTTGGGAGAGGCTAGTGTGGTTTCTTGTTGCTGGCTCATTTTGCTTTCCAAAGTTTTGAGACGGCTTGAAAGCAAGTTCAATTCTTTTTGTTCAGATGGTTGAGGTTGTTGAACGGGTTGGGCTATTTGTTCAGAATGAGAAAACGGAATGAGAGTTTCTACTTGATTGTCCCTTTTTTCCAAATGTCGCTTCCATATAATAAGAAGAGCGATAATTAAAAGGCTAACAAAGGTTACAAAAATAAAAAGGTTTCTTAAAAAATATGGGGATTGAGTCCATGTATGCCAAAGAGTTACAGTATTTTTTTTATTATTTTTCTTCATCAAAGTACCCCGTCAAATATTGCGTTGCTGGTTGTGGGCTAATCCACATTTTTTTCCATTCGAGAAGCTTTGCTTTTTCAGCCACGGCCTGACTTAGACATAAGGCCGTTATCCGGTTAGCTACTTTCTCAAGATTATTCTTATTCATAAGATTAACAAAAATAGTGGTTGTGCGGGGAGAAAAAAACATCACATGTGAGATTTTTTGATTTTGAAGATCAGAAAGGAGACTAGAAGGTAATTTTTCAGCATCTTTAATGTAATAGGTAATGTGTCGTTCAGCTTTAAATCCTTCTGCTCGCAACTCTTTGATGATATTCCCTTTCACAACCTCGCCTGAGAGATGCCAAAGAATACCTTTCTCACGATGGGCGTGATTAAGAATAAGCTTTGTCAACTCTTGGCTTGTCCCCGAAGCCATTGTAACTCTTGCAAACCCCATATCTTGAGCGAGCTGAGCTGTTTGATCTCCAACCACATATAGAGGAACATTTTTAAGATTCTCATGCCCTTGAATGGCACGAAGAGCATTTTTACTTGTGATAATTAAAGCCTGGGGGGTCTTCAAAAGGGGAAGGAATAGAAAACGAGGCTCAAAAAGAGGATGGAGAAGAGACTTGACTCCCTTGGATTTCAAGATTTTGGAAAGAGGAAGAGCCTCCTCCATGGGACGGATTAAGAGGACGCTAGGCATATCCCGCCTTGAAGCAATAGCGCAGCTTCTCGCCCAATATTTTCTGCGTGTACTGCCAGCCCTCGCTGAGAAACAAAGCGCATGTTGTGACCCTGAGGCTCACTGAGCATGCCTTTGAGAAGAAGGGTATCTCCTTCAATTATTCCATAAGCCGCAATAGGTGTCCGGCATGACCCGTTTAAAGCCTTCATAAATGCACGTTCAGCTGTCACGACTTGAAAAGTTTGTTGATGATTTAAGGGGGCTAAAAGCTCAAGAAGATCGTCATCATCCTCTCGACATTGAATGCCAATTGCGCCTTGTGCAACCGCGGGCAAGAATTCCTCTAAAGAAAGAATTTCTGTGGCTCTCTCTAAAAGGCCAAGACGCTTTAAACCAGCAACGGCAAGAAGAGTTGCGTCTATTTCTCCATTTTCAATCTTTCTAAGACGGGTTAATACATTCCCTCTTAAGGAAGTCACTTGAAAATGAGGGAACTTCTGAAGAACATGGGCCTGCCGGCGCAAGGAAGATGTTCCAAATAGAGCTCCAATAGGGAGATCCTGTAAACACTGACCTTGTCGAGTGATAAGTGCATCTCTTGGATCTTCTCGCTCAAGCATCACAGGGACAGTTAAGCCCGGAGGGGGATCAACAGTCATATCTTTCATCGAGTGCACGGCAAGATCAACAGTTCCCTTTAAAAGAGCCATCTCAATTTCCTTGGTAAAAAGAGATTTTCCTCCCAAGTCTACGAGGCTGCGATCTACGATTGTATCACCTGTTGTGCGCATCGGCACGATTTCAACCCTCCCCTTAAGGGTTGGGTGGTGGACTTCAAGAGCCCGTATAACTTCTTGGGTTTGAACGAGAGATAAGGGACTTTCCCGTGTTCCGATACGATAGATTTTTTTACTCATGAAACCTTATATAACTCTTATAATCTGACTTTCTTAAAGAATCTGCGGAACTGAACAAGATTATGCAAGGGAAATTCCATGGGCTTATGCTCATGAAGGTTCACCATCAATATATTTGCACTTTCCTCAATGTTTTTGTATTTCATAAAGGAAAACGTCATTTTTTAAAATTTTCCTAAAATCTGATCAAAGGCTGTTCCGATAAATGTTGTAATGACATATCCTAAAGTTCCACACAAGATACCCGGAACAACAAGCGTATGCCACTGATTAGGCGGGTATTGCAGAGCCTTCAATCTTTGCATTGCTAGCAACAATAAGTTCCTTTTAATCCTATATTAAATCGTTTTCCCCAAAAAATAAGCCATAAAAGATGGATCGTCACAATAATGAAGGTAATGAGAATAATTTTAGGGGTCCCTGGGAAACTTAATTTTTTATCCTCAAGTATCTTTTTAAGTTAATAAAAGATCATTGACAGAAACTTTTTACCTATTGAAATTTATCAAAAAGTTAAAAATTTATACAACTGGGAGATCAAAATAAATTTACGTAATAACATAATCATGTTATCTCTTGTAATTGCAGAGAATAGTCCGCTGAGTGCTGGGAATTTGATTCTCGGGAAAGAAGCTCAGCAACAAGGTTGTTTAATCTTGATGAGTCCATTTCAAGAGGACCTCGGAAATTAATACACACGACCTCATCCTTAAAATCAACAGAGGGAAATATGCTTACAACACGACTCCGCCGTCTTCGTCAAACGTCTGCCCTTCGAGATCTGACAAAGGAAACATATCTTCACAAGGAGCAACTCGTTCTTCCTTTATTTGTAAA